>NZ_JBSWYU010000008.1:0-184823 GCF_056161265.1 Marinomonas sp. ABL3_031 | reverse complement strand
ACGTTAATATAGACTCAACGGAAGTGCTTGTTAATGCCGCTGGTCATGAATCGGCTCATGAAATGGATGCGCAGGATGGCAATCATTACAGCCAAAGCGATAACGAAGCCTACGCCAATAATTTTGGTAGCAACCTAGCGGACTATACGAATTTAGCCTTAGACATCAATGGTTATGACAGTGGCATGGCGTCGACTAATGAGCATGTCGGTAACACTAGTCATTATGTCAAAACAAATACAGCTCAATACAAAGGCTTGGATAAGGAGCAGGGAGATAATTGGAATTTAATGCATGTTGATATGAATCCATGGCATGCTCCAGAGGCTGTAGATAGAGCATGGGTTCAACCAGTTAAAAATTTTCCTAAGGATGTAAAGAGGGCTGTTCATGGAATAGATGGCAAAGATCTTCTTAAGGTTGGAAATAGAGTCGTTACTGTTGGTACAATGGTTGCTCCTCAGAGGGTTGGTTGGAGTATATTAGGGGCTGCTGCAGATACTGCCGAATTCATTATGACTGGTGATTGGCTTAACTTTATTATTCCTAATATTGGTGGATCTGCTATAAAAAATGGTTTAAAAAGAACAGGCATAAATGATAATACGTCTGAAAGAGTTAGTCATTTATCATCAAATGAAATTAAAGACCTCTTATCTGAGGGGGATGAATAGTGAATTATTCTAAGAGAAATATATTCTTTTTATTTTTAATGTACTTGCTCTTATTGTTATGTATATATATTTCGGAGGTGAGGGGGTGGAGAAGTATTAGTGGAGTGATATTAACCTATAGTTTAGGATTATATTATTGTTATTGTTTTATTTTTAAAAAAATAATTCACTATGCTTATGGAGTAGTTAGAGTGGAAAATAAATATAGTCGAATATTTTTTTTAATTGTTGGAATATATTGTATTTTTTTTGTTCTAGATAGCCTACTATCTAATCCAGCAATGTTTGATGAAGAAGAACTAAAAAGAGTATTGAAAATCTAATTGTCAATTTAGCTTTACTGGCTCAGGTTTGAACTGACAGTTACCGATTTTTTCAGGTGTCGATGTCAGATTAGATTTGAGCTAAGATAATTTAATAAGATACACACCTTAGGCTCTAAATATTTTCAACAAATTTAACAAGACACCCACCTTAAGTTCTTAATATTTTCAATAAGTTAGAAATCCCCTTAACTTCTTTTAGGGCTCAATCTAGCAATTGAGCCAGTTTAAATTTTTTCAAATATCATCACAGCTTTAATTCCTTCAAAAAGCGAACGCTCAAAGTTACTGTTGGTCGTCAACTGAGTAAATAATGCCCGCTAGGGTAGCTTGGAATGCATCGAGTGGATTGGTTCGTATCTTACTGAATAACTCAATATGGAAAGTGGGTAGTTAGACGAATAAAAGCAGAAAAAACCGATGGTTTTTTCTGCTTTTATGTTTAGAGGGGTTAAAAATTATTAACAGTACACATGGATGAACAAGCATTGGCGGTATTGTCATTATTATTACTGCCGTCATCACATTCTTCCGTGGCAATATTTACCACGCCATCACCACAATAGCCTGGTAAGGTACAGTTTTGTGCACAAAACTGGGTGCCATTTAGATTACCATTGTCACATTCTTCAAATTCATCAAGGATGCCGTTGCCGCAGCTATGAACAGCCCAGCCCATGTCAACTAAAGCCGGTATAGACGAGCGAATAGATCGCTGAGCATACTCTAAACCGTTGTCTGTATAAGGTTCCATGATATTTCTGACGGTGCGATTATTCACTGGCTTAGGAGAAACATTTGGTTTCCAATGCAGTAAGATAGAAGCGGATCCTATGTTCATTCCGGTATGCACGTAAGGTCTGCCAGACTCATCGGTGCCCATTAATTTGTTGGCTTGTTTCTGTAAGCGGTAGTAAGTATCCGTTGGTAAAAGCTCGATGGCAGATTGTAATTTTTGATAGTCTGACAAAGGCATGGTAACGACGGGGATGGTAATATCGGTATAAGCAGAAACACGGAAGGTTGCTTCAGCATTGGTAATAACGGCTAATGCGCCTTGATTTTGAGCTTTAGTAATGGCGTCATATTGGGTGCCATTGTAACCTAATTCTTTACGAGCACAGCCACCGGGCAGTAGGACTATTTTGTCTTCAAGGCTTCCGCTAATGGCGCAAGTATTGAAATTGACAATATTAATTTGTCCATGAATGCCGCTGTCAGGAAGGGCTTCAGTGGTGACCACATTACTGTCAATTTTAGGGATGCTGGTATCCTGAATGGTTTCTGGAACCAGCTCAACATTTGTGTCTAATAGATTGGCGGCTTGTTGGCGCGTTATACGGCCATTAAACACGATATTAGAAATCACCTTCTTAGCATCGGTGCGCTCATCACTGTTTAAATCTGAATAATACTTTTGTTTGTCTTTGACCCACAGCATACGCTCATAGATAAAAGGATTACTATCGTTGGAAGGTCTTATCTCAAAGCCCATGCCATGCGTCATTTCGTGCATGATTAGCTGAATAAAGTCGATGGCATTGACGTCTTTTTCGTTGCTATAAAAACCATAGTTAAACTTCTTATTACAAGAGCCATTTAGGTAATTTGGATTGATTTTAATCCAGATGTCGTCATTGCTACCTGAAGAGTCGGTTTGCATTAGCTGGTTAGCCAAGGCGGCAGGGTAAAGGGTATTGGCAATTTGATTTGCGCCATTTTGATAGCTGTACGCATAGGAGGCGGTTGCATAGTAGTTACAGTTTGTATCACTGTCTTGGAGGACGATATCAATCGTTTGATTAATGCGTAATTCTGACGCTATGATGCCAAGCGCGTATTTGAAAGCTTGCAGCCTTTGTGCTCCTAGTGTGGATGCGGTATTGCCATTGGTTGTTGAAAGCTCGTCTGGTGCCGAGGTATCAGTGAACATGCTGTTATTTTCATCGAATCGAAAAATACTACTGGCATCTATGATTTGCTGAAGAGTTAAGTTTGTGGCATTCGCTAGACTGGTAAAACTTGCTAGTATCACCGTCAAGAGGAAATTGATGAGTTGCTTTTTTAAGGTCCTACGTTGGTTGGTTTTGAGTCTTTGTTCTGCTGGTAAAAACATCCTGTTTTCTCCATAGTCCATAGTTAATATCCTGTGTATTTAATAGGCAGTGCTCTTTTTACAGATGCTAAAAAGGAATTTTTTCATCTGTCTACAGGTCTACCTACCGGCAAAATAGAACATATTTTTTCAAATAAAACACCCTTTTTTTTATTTCATGTGTCGTCCCCGAAAAATGGCGTTTCAGATATGAAGCGTCAGGTAATTTTTTGACCTTTCTTATAGGAAATCCATTTCTAGACACAATCATTTTAAAAAGGCTTCAAAGTAGCGGATGCAATAAAATCACATCTCAGTAGCTTAAGTGGATTCTTGCCACCTGTGTTTAAGGTCCCCTTGATCGCATGGTTATTTGTGTATTCTTCTGTCCCAAAAAGGCCTGCCATTGAATCTTCTTTCCGCTGAATACATGATGCTTCTCTGATGTCGGTATTCCTTGCGTCCAGTTTCAATAGACTGTGCATACTTTTCAAGCAGCGTCATGTCTCCCGTTAAAAAGCCTTGCACGAGTTGGGGTGTTTGTGCGGCCGCCCAGAGTGCTGTTGTCATACCATGGGCTGACAATGGATCAAATGAGGCGGCCGCGTCACCAATGGCAGCCCAACCAGCCTTTTTCGCAATGCCTGCTGCTGGCGATAACCAACGGGTAGCGGCACTGGTTAAAGACGGTGGACTGCTTATCGTAAACTGGGCATCTTCAATCCAGTGGGAGACATATTGTGTTGCCTTGATGAGAGCTGCCCAAGTGTCTTGGTCATTATGAATGGCTTTTGGCATTAGGTCTGGATCGGAATAATAGTTTATGGACAGGGTGTCATACGTCAACATCGACTCCCCCTATAACGACTACCGCAGGCAACACTTCCATGGTCCGAGGCGGTTGAGAATAAAAGATTTCAGCCGCAGCGTTATAACGGCAAGGTGACTGACAAATGTCACTGTGTAGAGGCTTTGGAAAGCCCATCGAGTTGGGTTCATTAGGCGTGGCAGAAGGGAAAGCCATGACGGATGAATACATGTCTGTCAACACATTGCTGTTTTTCGTTAGAATGGAACTTACCCCATAAAAAGGAGGCGGCGATGAGCGGCAAGATAAGAAATGTGGAAAAAACCTTGTTATCCGATAACTGGTATACCCTTAATAAATATTCTTATGACTACCAGAACCCCAAGGGAGAATGGGAGCGCCATGAAAGAGAAGCCTATGATAGAGGCAATGGCGCAACCATCTTGCTCTATCACCCTCAAAAACGCAGCGTTATTTTAACCCGCCAATTTCGTTTGCCCAGTTATGTGAATGGCAACCCCGATGGTATGCTGATCGAAACTTGTGCTGGTTTGCTGGACGAAGATAATCCAGAAGAATGCATTCGCAAAGAAACAGAAGAAGAAACGGGTTTTCGCCTCGAAAAAGTGAAAAAAGTCTATGAGGCTTATATGTCACCGGGTTCGGTGACCGAGATACTGCACTTTTTTGTTGCCGAATACCATGATGCGATGAAAGTGTCGGCAGGTGGTGGGCTTGACGAAGAGCAAGAGCACATTGAAGTCGTGGAACTGGAATTGACCAAAGCGCTTGATATGATTGCTGCAGGGGAAATTAAAGACGGTAAAACCATTATGCTGCTGCAATACGCTCAATTACAGGGGCTTTGTTAAAGAAGCAAATAATAGGTGACGTTTTTAGCGAATACTCATGGTTTTATTAGAGGATAAAAGGAGATGGATATGTCTGAGGCGATTGCGAATTTCTTTGCCGCTTGGCAAGTGACGAATGAAGAGGCACGTTTTGCTCAGGTGAAAAGCTCGGTAGTCAGTCAGGTGGAATACCTTGACCCACGTACTCCAGACACCATTAGCAATGTGACTGAGTTAAATCATTATCTTGGTATGTTCAGTGCCAATGCTCCAGGTTGGTCCGCTAAGCTGGTATCGGCTGATGTAACCGGTGATCTCACTCGTGCTTTGGTCGCCTTTAGTGGTGTTGGACCAGATGGCATTCATAAAGTGCAATATGGTCAATATTTTGTTGAACATAAAGGTGAGTTAATTTCCCGAATGGTGGGGTTTGCTGGCACGGGAAAGGCCGAGTAGAAATCGGATGAGATGGTTTTAGGTTATCCGCTGTGTTCAATCAATCACAAACTTTGGCTTGCTTTCTATCTTAAAAAAGTCTCATTCTTTATGTCTTTTTAATCAAGATGTTCTTTTTATGCAGAAGCTTATTGAAATTGCAAAAAGTGTTTTAGAGGAAAGGAGCGATTTGCCTTTTTCTGTTTATTCCTCGTCGGCGGAACAATTTATGTTGAACGTTCCTGTGGCTAAGCCCTTGTTAGTTTTTGTCTTGTCCGGCAATAAAACACTGGGCGAAAAGAATGAGATACATTGCCCTTCCGGAAGTTTTGTTTTTCAATCCAATACCCCCAAGATTGCCATGAAAAATGTGCCTAGTGGCGTGGAATATTTTTCTATTATTATTGAGTTTTCCTATGCGGATTTTGAAGGGATTAGACAGACTAATGCCAGTTCAGAAGGGTATTTCCAAGGGCCAATTGAGTCTCGGCTGCGGCAAACATTACAGCAATTTATTGAATGGTCGGCTTTTGCACCAAAGGAATTATGGCATCTTAGGCGTCAAGAAATACTGCATGTTTTGCTGTCATTGGGCTTTGATCAGGTAAGATCGATTGTGGAGCCGCCGACCTTAAGTCATAAGGTGTATTCCATTATTAGTGATGATCTGTCAAACGACTTAGGCGCTGAGACTCTCTCTTCCATGTTGGCGATGAGTGAGTCAACCTTGAGGCGTAAATTGATGGCAGAAGGAATGAGCTTGCAACAGATTAAGGACAGAGCAAGATTAGGTTATGGCTTGCATCTGGTGCAGACCAGTTTTGAGCCCATTGGTTTGATCGCGGAAAAATGTGGCTATGCCTCTCAATCGCGTTTTACCGATAAATTTAAACAGCTTTTTGATATTACGCCGACCGCATTAAGAAAAACCAGATTGACGGTTTTGGGCGAATAAATGGATTGATAGGGACTAAAGTAAAAGGGCAAGTGAGACTAGGATAATCTCTTTAAATCAGCTTAAAGGAAACACAGATGAATATCAAAGCCGTTAAATTGCGTTACTGTTTTTTGTCCATCATGCTTATGTCGGGTTCGGTATTGGCGGAGTCATTTACCCTCAGCAGTGACGACATAGAACATGGGGCCTTTATGGGGAAAGCTCAGGAGTTTGAAGGTTTTGGATGCAGTGGGGGCAATCAGTCACCACAACTTTCATGGAGCGGAGCGCCAGAAGGCACCAAAGCCTTTGCGATCACTGTCTATGATCCTGATGCGCCGACGGGCAGTGGTTGGTGGCATTGGCAGGTGGTCAATATTCCAAGTGATGTTTCGACCTTGCCTTCCGGTGCTGGGAATGCCAATAACCGTTTCATTCCTGATGGCAGTAGACAAATCAGAAATGATTATGGTGTGGCCGGTTTTGGTGGTGCTTGCCCTCCACCAGGGGATGGTGCTCACCGTTATCAATTTACTGTCCATGCCTTATCACAGACATTGGACTTGCCTGAAGACCCTTCTGGCGCATTATCGGGTTACATGATTAATGCCTATTCTTTAGATTCAGCGACACTGGAAGCCCTTTATAAGCGTTAAGGAAGTGGCGTGATCTTGGGAAGATAGGAAGGGTTTTTTGAACGGAATTCTTATCTTCCCTAGATAGTATGGTTTTTTTTCTATCATAGCCTAAGTAGGCAGATTTTTTCCTATACTTGATAAGTGAATTGCAAGGAGGGGTTATGCAAGTTGACAAATATGAACAAGCTGACATTCAATTGCTTATTAAAGAGTTAAACACAGGCGCCGATGGCTGGTCTTTGGAGCAAGGGAAACTCACCAAGCAATATGTGTTTAGGGATTTTGCCTCGGCTTTTGGTTTTATGTCCATGGTTGCCTTATATGCGGAAAAAATAAATCATCATCCAGAATGGTTTAATGTTTACAATAGGGTCAAGGTCCAGCTGATGACCCATGATGTTGCTGGTATTTCCCTTAAAGATGAAGACATGGCAAAACAAATGGATGCTTATGCAGAGTCTCTTCACAAGTCAAATGGCTGAGATGTCTTGTCAGAGGCAAATAGCAGGTCACTAATACAGGATATTTTATGCTCAATATAGTATGAATCACTTAAAGTAATGCTCGGCCACTTACAACCAATAGAGTATTACTTTACTATGCCCTCTAAAGTAAGCTGTGAGCTTCCTGTTTATTGAGTGTGAGCCAATGCAACTTTCATCTTCACAGCAGAAATAAAGCACCATTATATGAAACTAATTCCCATTATCTTGGCCGGCGGTGTTGGCAATCGTTTGTGGCCACTTTCTCGTAAACATATACCGAAACAATGCTTGCCACTGACGGATCAAGAACACAGTCTGCTGCAACAAACCTTGCTTCGTATTCAAGCACTGGATGTCGCGGATCCTATTATCGTTTGTAATGAAGAGCACAGATTCTTGATCGCACAACAGCTACAGTCTGTTGGTGTTGATAAATCGAGTATCTTACTTGAACCTGAAGGCCGCAATACAGCACCATCTATCGCATTAGCGGCGTTGACAGTAAAACAAAAATACCCTACTGATGCGCTGATGTTAGTCTTGCCTGCTGATCATGTGATTCGCGATGTAAATGCATTTGAAACAAGTATCTTAACAGCTGCTAAGCTGGCTAAGCAAAATGCTTTGGTAACCTTTGGCGTTCAACCCACTCATCCTGAAACCGGATATGGTTACATTCGTTCTGCCGCCAATCACCAGGTCGTTGAATTTATTGAGAAGCCTGATTTAGAAACCGCGAAGTCCTATCTTGCTTCAGGCGATTATCTTTGGAATAGCGGTATATTTTTATTTCAAGCGGATGCTTATCTTACTGAGTTATCCATTCATAGAAAAGACATCGCTGAGACTGTCATAGCTGCTTATGATAAACGCAGTGAAGACATGGATTTTGTGCGTATTGATGCCGCACTCTTTAGTCAATGCCCAGAAGAGTCTATTGATGTTGCTGTGATGGAACCAACCAATAAAGCCAAAGTGGTTCCCTATACTGGAGATTGGCATGATATTGGTGCTTGGGATGCATTGTATGATTATGCAGAAAAAGACGCTGATCAGAATGTCTTGTCGGGCGATGTGATAGTTAAGGCAACGCACAACAGTTTGATTCGTTCGGAGTCTCGTTTGGTTGCAGTGGTTGGAGTGGAGAATTTGGTCGTTGTAGAAACCGCTGATGCTGTGCTGGTAATGGATAAGAATCATGCGCAAGAGGTTAAGAAAATAGTTAAGCGTCTTGCACCAAATTATCAATGAGTTTTTAATGAAATACACATTGGTGGCCATTTTTTTGAGGATGAATCACTGCTTTGCTTGCCTAATTGACGTTTAAACAATTCAGATCAAAATTGTTAATGGACGATTCTGCATTGTCTTAAAATAGCAGTCAGGCGGCCTTTTTTGTCAGAGAATGTCATAAACGCAAACAAGCCAAATACCAAAGCAAAAAATAGTCTCACTTTTTAAATGGTATTTGATCAAAGCAGATTAATAGATACTAATGAGAAATGCACCACTGACATAAGTCTATGTAGTGGTGCATTTTTGTGTGACTTAGTAAGCTTAGTCGATAAAAACTGCGACAATGTACTTAATTGTTTGTCTATTACAGTTATTAAATTGAATAGCAATGGGTTGAGGGTCGTCTCTGCTAAAAATAATATCTGTTGTGCTAACAAACCCTTCTACAAAAGATGAGCAGCTTCCTATAGTGGTTATTTCAGTAGCTATTGAAGTACCTGTCCCTGTATTTTGGTTCGAGCCTGGATAAATGAGGCCTGCAAAAACATCAGGTGTATCCAGATAAATGGCGTATCGTGCCGTGCGAACAATTGGGAAATGGGTATAACTTGAGTCACTATTTTCTAGTTGCACAGTAATTGGAATACTGACGGGCCCATGGTGTGGTGGACTAAATACATCGCTTAATTCTGAAACAGCTTGAATAGTTTCTCCTGCTCCCGGAACTTCAAATTGCTGACATGCAATACTTGCTGTTGTTGACATGATTTACCCTCCAATTAATTGAAATAGGTTTTGAATGCGAAAGTTTCCTTGCTTTCACTCCGAAATCAATTAAAACCGAGCAATCCCTTGGGAATTGCTAACTGACACAGGAATGCAGCATTGTCGGGTAATACTGCAAACTAATACCCTGATTTGCTAATGAAGCAAATATGAGAAATGTAAATGGTTCTCATATAACTATATAGTTAGGGACTAAAGATAATTCAAGAAATATAAAGATTTTCGTGCAGTAATAACTTGGTACAAGAGGGCACCTAAATTTTAAACTTGATACAGTTAGTCACAGAGAAATATTTAGTTTGAGATAACTTAATACACCATTAAGGAAAACAATATCTCATTAGATGAGCTCTATCTGGTCGAATATAAAATTTTACTGATAGCGATGTATAGCTGAGTATTTTGTGTAAGTCAGGGCTCAATGTGTTCATTTTATCTGGAGAGAAGTATTGTGATTAGAGAAATGACAAAGTCGGATTTTGTTGCCTTTTGGCCCACGTTTGCTGAGATTGTTACAGCGCAAGAAACCTACGCGTTTGATCCTAATATGACTCAGCAAGAGGCGTATACCCTTTGGTGTGAGTCGCCGATGGCAACCTACGTGTTGGTCGAAAATGATGTGATTCTAGGCAGTTATTATATCAAACCCAATGCCATGGGGCCGAGTCGCCACATTAGTAATTGCGGGTACATGGTGTCCTCTCATGCGAGGGGAAAAGGCGTGGCCCGTCGTATGTGTGAGCACTCTCAGCAAGTTGCGAGGACACTGGGTTTTGAGGCGATGCAGTTTAATAGTGTGGTCTCCACAAATGAAGTTGCCATTCGACTTTGGGAAAAGCTGGGTTTTAGTATTATTGGTACCATTCCCCAAGCTTACAAGCATAAGCAATTAGGCTATGTTGACAGTTATATTATGTTTAAATGGCTCGCTGATTAAGTAAGCTCCTGTGCTGCCTTAATGCCATAATCCATGTAGGTCTCCTTCGATTCTTTCAGAGAAACGGCTTCTTAGTGTTAAGAGTGATTGAAAGGTATTAACATTCCTGCTCACTCTTGCCTTGATAGGCCGTTTCTTAGATAAGACTGATGTTCAGAAGACTTATTCGCCCCTTGCTTAGATAGCTTTATATACTAATATGTGGTCTTATTAGACTAGATTAGTGCCTTTAGATGTGATTGTTATCGTTACTTATTGGTTACTTTAAAAAAATTTCTATTGCCATTATTTTTCAAATTTTCCTTATTTAATATGAATTAACGAGAGACATTCGTATTCATTATGAAAACGCGTTTATGTTAGTATGCGTTTTTCAAAAGGAGGCTTTGTGAAGCAAAATATTGTGCACGTTTCACTGGTTGTGAAAGACTATGATGAAGCGATTGATTTTTATGTGAACAAACTCAACTTTGAATTAATCGAAGACACTTATCAGCCTGCACAGGACAAACGTTGGGTGGTGGTGGCGCCACCGAATTCTCATGGTGTGACACTATTATTGGCTCGAGCATCAAAACCAGAACAATATGATGTTATTGGTAATCAAGCGGGTGGTCGCGTCTTTTTGTTTTTAAATACCGATGATTTTTGGCGTGATTACGAACGCATGAAAGCCATTGGAATTCATTTTGAACGTGAGCCTCAGCAGCAGGATTATGGCACAGTGGCTGTTTTTGCTGATTTATATGGCAACTTATGGGATCTTGTAAAGTTTCATCCAGATCACCCTATGGCGAATCGATAACCTTGAGCTTCATTGCCATTTTATGAAATGGTATGAATAGAGAGTGGGAGGTGTAATGCAAATTAGACAAATGGCATATCGAGACAGGGCTGTTTGGGCGGAAATGCGAGCTGCCTTATGGCCAGAATACGATGAAGATCATTTACCTGAGCTGGATAAATATTTTGATGGTAAAAGTAAAGATCTAGTGGCCGCTTTTATTGCCGAGCAGGATGACATAGCAGTAGGCTTTATTGAACTCAATATACGTTCCTTCGTGGAAGGCAGTCATCAAGATGCCGTGCCCTTTATTGAAGCCTGGTTTGTGACGTCAGAATATCGTGGCCGAGGCTTGGGTAAGGCGCTGATGTTAACGGCACAAGAATGGGCCTTGAGTCTGGGGTATTCGGAACTGGGCAGCGATACAAATGAATCAAATGCCTTAAGTATTCGTTTGCATCAAGAGTTTGGTTTTGAGGAGACGGCACGAGTCGTGTGTTTTCTGAAACAACTATAACGGCGCAGGATGCGTCAGATAAGTCATCATAAACTATCTATATACTCACATGGAGGTTTTTGCTTATGAGTTACTTTGCGTTTATTTGTTTTTGTTTGGTGGCCACGTTTACACCTGGGCCAGCAGTACTGTTAGTGGTTAAGAATACGCTAAAATTTGGTGTTAAAAAGGCTTTGCTGGGCATTTGGGGGAATGTGGCGGCAGTGATGACATTGGCGACCCTATCCGCCATCGGACTAAGCGCTTTGATATTGGCATCGGAGCCAGCTTTTGTCATTATGAAGTTGCTCGGTGGGGGCTATCTTATTTATCTTGGACTAAAGGCTTGGCGTTCAAAACAACATTTCGCGGTCATTTTATCGCAAAAAACACGCGTTATTTCTTCCCGTACCTTATTTATTGAAGCGTATTTCACAGGGGTATCTAACCCCAAAGCTTGGGCATTTTATACGGCTGTTTTCCCCCAGTTTATTTCGCTTCAAGACAATGCTTTTGCGCAGTTTAGTCTCTTGGCGTTGACCTTTGCGATCTGTTCTTTTGTCGCTCTGTCTGCGTATGCTTGGTTTGCCATGTCGGGCAGCAAACATTTAGCAAAAGAGGCTGCGGTGAGATGGTTTCATCGACTCACAGGTGGCTTATTCATTGGTTTTGGTGGTGCATTACTGTTGAGTCACAGAGCATAAGAACAGCAGGGCGAAATAGATAAATACAGCTGAGGAGAGTGTATTTGGCGACGGTAATTAGAAGAGCGGAGTTAACCGATACAAAAGCGGTAACGGATTGTGTTAAAGCGGCATTCGAGGGTTATATTGAAAGAATAGGGAGACCGCCTGGCCCTATGATGGAAGATTATTATCGAGTGATTTATCAGCATAGAGTGTTTGTGGTCTTAGTTGATGATGATTTGGTTGGTGTACTGGTGTTGAAAGAACGTGAATCCATTATGTTGTTGGATAATATTGCGATTCGACCAGATCATCAGGGCAAAGGTTTTGGCATGCAATTGCTTCATTTAGCCGAAATAGAAGCCTTGAAAGCGGAGTTTCCTAGGATAACCTTATATACACATGTCAATATGCATGAAAATATTAAATTATATCAATCTCTTGGTTATGTTGAGACAGAGCGTAAGAATAACGAAGGCTATCAACGTGTTTTTATGCAGAAGGATTTGTTATCACTAAAGGCGACATAAATAAGACGAATGACCGAGGTTGTTAGCATGATGATAGAAAAACAGATGAAGACATTTATCGAATTGCTAAACCTATGATTGATGAGGTGATTAAGGCACACAATGCAAAGGATTGGATCTTGTTCTCAAAATACCAAATGGACGACGAGCTTGATAATCCAAACAATGGAAACAAGGCTAAAGCTCAATATTATTGGCTGATTATTTTACATCCTGGTGATGTCGTCCTTTTGATGTGAAAACAAACCAACACCCAAGTTAAGGCGAATTATTGGCTTGCTATTCGATCAGCAAAGAAGCCAAGGTGAAAGAGGTCGGCTTTCGCCTTTTCTAAGGAAAGTAAATGGATGGGGAACCTAATCCTTTCTCATCTGTCTTTTATAAGAGCGTTTATTATTGATCTTATATAGGACACTCTATGACATTCTTTTCTCGCCGTGGTCTTATAAGGCGCGGTTTTATTCTATCCAGTCTAGCGCTGTTGTCGCGCAATACTATGGCGGCAGTACTGACCCCAAAAGCCACGGAAGGACCATTTTATCCAACGCCAGCCATGCGATTTAACGATTCGGATAATGATCTTGTTAAGGTGCGTGGTCGAGTGGAGGAAGCGGGTGGAGAAGTGATTCATCTGCATGGCAAGATTCGTTCTAAAACGGGTCAACCTTTGACGGGTTATCGCATTGAAATTTGGCAATGTGATGTGAATGGTAAATACTTGCACCCTGAAGATGACAACAACATAGAATACGATAGCGGTTTTCAGGGGTTTGGTTACGACATTACGGATGCCGATGGTGCTTATGGTTTTCGAACCATCAAACCGACACCCTATCCGGGAAGAACGCCTCATATTCATGTCAAGGTATTGGATGGACGCAGAGAGAAATTGACTACGCAATTTTATATTGCTGATGAACCGAGTAATCGCTCCGATGGTGTTTTTCGCCGTCTGTCCGCTGCCGAAGCCGACAGTGTTTCTATGGTGTTGGTGAAAAAAGACGGGGTCACCACTGCGCAAATTGACCTTATTCTTTAAAGTAAATTTCTATTTTTGCCAGTGACCAGTGACCAGTTACAATCACGGGGAAAGCACGTCTAAGAATATGCAACAGTGTCAAACCTAAGAGAAGCAGAACCTGTGATGAAGATACAAGCGTTAACGGAATCCATCGGTGCTATGGTGGAAGATGTGGTATTGAGCGATTTGTCTGATGAGCAGTTTGCGTTCTTGTATCAGGCTTTTTTACAGCACAAGGTTTTGTTCTTTCGAGATCAAGCATTAACGGTCGATGAACATTTAGCCTTAGGTAAGCGTTTTGGGGAGTTAGAACCTGCGCACCCATTCTTCCCTCATTTGGAGGAAGATAATCGTATAGTGGTGATTGAAACCTCTCCTGGTAATCCACCTGGCAAAAGTTTCTGGCATACGGATATGACCTGGCAACGGATTCCTCCTAAATGCTCCATCCTGCATGCGCAATATCTTCCTCAGCAGGGCGGCGACACTATTTGGTGTGACATGGCAGCCGTGTGGGCTGACCTTAATCTGGCTGAGCAAGAAGCAGTGCGTGACAAGCAAGCTCTGCATGCCTTACATGCCTTTGCCAATAGTCGTTACGATGACATAAATGAACAGGGTGAAAGCTCGGTGAGTAAAAAATCGGAAGATTTTCCTCCCTTGGTAAGACCCATGGTGCAAGCGCATCCCGAAACACACCAAACAGCACTCTTCATAAATGAACAATTTACTCGCGCTATTGTGGGCATGAGTGAACAGGAAAGTGACGCGTTATTAGCACAACTCTTTGCCAAAGCACGACAAACCAAGCATCAGGTGCGTTTTCAATGGCAGGTGAATTCAGTCGCGATTTGGGATAACCGCATTACCCAACATTTTGCTGTGACCGATTATGGTGATGCGCCGCGCCGTTTGCATCGTGTGACAGTACAAGGGAATGCGGAGATGGCCGGGTTACCTTATGAGTAAGTTCCTTTCAACGCATTCTTTAAATGTGTTAATGGAATAGGAGCGGACAACAAGTGGCCCGTTCTTTAAATCGCTCTGGGACGCTTGTTGATTTGAGACAAGTACTGCCAAGTGTGACTTGAGAATGCAAAATGATCTTTTGGGGAGCGCCTATGAACATATTATCAATGCGTTTTAATGCGCAAGCTGAGGCCTTGTTAATCCAGCATGGTTTGCCTTATGAGGATTTGTCTGGTGCGACACAGGTGGCCTTATTTGGTATGCAAGAAGGGGAGACCTTGGTGGGTATGATAGGGGTTGAAGCTTATCAAGAAGAAGGGCTGATTCGTTCTTTGGCCGTTAATAAAACCTATCAAGGTTCCGCTTTAGGGCGAGCATTGGTTCAGCATGCAGAGCATTGGGCAAACAATGAAGGCATGAAAGCCGTTTATCTTTTAACAACCACTGCGAAAGCGTATTTTTCAAAGCTGGGTTATCAGGTCATCACCAGACAAGAAGCTCCCACAAGCATAGTGAAAACAGAACAATTTTCGTCCTTGTGCCCAGCATCAGCCAGCTTGATGAAAAAAACATTCATCTAATGGCAGTGGCATTCTTTTCCTTTTTATCAGTGACAGCTCGAATCAGTGGCCACTCTGATTTACCAAGTAAATAAGCAATAAACACACTTTACAAGCGGCTGTGAAGGTTAATGGCTTGCACAGCACGCATGACTTGTTCTGTGTTCTGTTGATACAAATCCAGTGCTGAGTTTTCCACCAAGGTTAGATGAATGTCCGCTTGCTGAAACAGCTGCTTTGCCAAGCGCATGTATGTGCCTGGGTGGGCCGAGCTGGCGTCGACGCTTTGCAGCCAAGCCACAGGTTGTGTGAGCTGAGCAAAGGCGTGTTGTATTTGCTTGAGTTTGCCTTGTAGATCCGCTTGCTCTTGTTGTGTTTGATACCAGCGTGTGGGTAATAAAAAGGAGGGCAGCCAGGTTAACGCGGGAGCGAACCAATCGGTATGCAGATGATCTTGGGTAATAGTGGCGTTAATTAACACTATGCCTCGAATAAAGGTAGGGTACTTTACGGCCAACAAAGGCACTAAGACGCCAGCGTAACCATTACCGACCAAAATAAGCTTTTGCTGACCGTTTCTTTGCCAAATATTTTGAATCACAGGGGCCAGCATCTCCGCTTGTAATTCAATATCTGCGGGATAATTTTGTGGGTAAGTTGAGCGTCCCCAGCCGGGTCGATCAATGGCAATCAAACGATAATCCTGTTTAATCTCATCGCTTTGAAAATAGGGCTTGAAGCTGCTGTCATCGGTATCGTGAATAAAGACTAAGGTGTCTCGTGGCGTGAGGCTGCGATCACTGCTGGCATAGTGGAGTTTGAAGTCACCGCTTGGGCCTTCCATATAGAGCACATGATTTTGTATTGGGCCTAAATCATTATTGGCCTCATTAAATTGAGTGTCAGAATTAGGTGAAGAGGAATCACAGGCAGCTAGAAGCCCCACCAAGCTTGTTGCTAGTAGGAAGCGAAAGGGATAAGCAAATACATTAGCGAGCGACTTCATGGTGTGTTTTCCATACCGAGATAGCACATTAAAAAGCGCATCCTCTGCTTTTTTAAATAGAGTTGAGATTGTACATGATTGACATCAATAGTCATTCCTCTTTCAGAATAAAGCCAAAGATTGCGTTCGTCGGGAGACGGTTTTCCCTGTCACAATCTGACAATGTCTGTTCACTATCATTCTCTTGATCTATAGCAATGTTTCAAAATCCAACAGCACTCATAATCCATTCTTATAGTAAACCCTGATCTTAGGTTTGGGGTTTCGGTGGGCGTTGGATAAAAAGAACACTGTGCCAGATGTGTCGACAAGCGCCTTTTTCTCAATCAAATGAATGGGTTGAAGTCATATGATTAACGAAGCTGTAGTGGATCTATCGCGGTTTCAGTTTGCTCTTACTGCTCTGTACCACTTTTTGTTTGTTCCTTTAACACTAGGGATGGCTTTTTTACTTGCGATCATGGAGTCGGTCTATGTGATCACGGGTAAACAAATTTACAAAGACATGGTGAAGTTTTGGGGCAAATTGTTCGGCATTAACTTTGCCTTGGGGGTAACAACCGGTTTGACCATGGAGTTCCAATTTGGCACCAACTGGTCTTATTACTCTCATTACGTGGGTGACATTTTCGGTGCACCACTGGCCATTGAAGGCTTGATGGCTTTCTTCTTAGAGTCCACGTTAGTCGGGCTGTTCTTCTTCGGTTGGGATCGCATGAGCAAGGTCAAACACTTGATGGTGACTTGGTTGGTGGCGCTGGGCTCTAACTTATCGGCATTATGGATTCTGATCGCCAATGGTTGGATGCAAAACCCAGTGGGGTCTGAGTTCAACTACGAAACCATGCGCATGGAACTAGTCGATTTTGGTGCTTTGTTATTGAACCCGGTGGCACAGGTGAAGTTTGTTCACACGGTTTCTGCTGGTTACACAACGGGCGCAGTATTCGTATTGGCCATCTCCAGTTACTATCTATTAAAAGGTCGTGATCTTGCCTTTGCACGGCGCTCTTTTGCTATTGCCTCAGCGTTTGGTTTGGCGTCAGTATTGAGCGTGATCATTCTCGGAGACGAGTCTGGTTACGAGTTGGGGGAAGTGCAAAAGGTGAAACTGGCGGCGGTTGAAGCCGAATGGGAAACTCACGAAGCACCAGCGCCTTTCACTATCATTGGCTTTCCGAATCAAGCGCTTGAGGAAACGGAATACGCTTTACGTATACCGGGCTTGATGGGCTTGATCGCCACCCGTTCTTTAGACGAAGAAGTGATGGGCATTAAAGAGCTGAAAGAGCATAACCGTCAGCGTATCATTAACGGTATTTATGCCAATCAGCTGTTGGAAGAATTGCGTTCTGGTAATCCGGATCCATTGGTGAAAGAAAACTTTGACAAGGTTAAAGACGATCTTGGTTATGGTTTACTGGTCACTGCCTTCAACGAAGACATTAACCGAGTGTCTCCTGAGGACATTGACATGGCCGTTGACTACTCGATTCCACGAGTGGCGCCTTTGTTCTTCTCATTCCGCATCATGGTGGCCTGTGGCTTCCTTATGTTGCTCATGTTCGCTGTGGCCTTCTATCAAAATGCCCGTCGTCGTATTGGTCAAAACCGGACCTTACTGAAGTTTTTTGTGGCCAGTTTACCCTTACCTTGGATCGCCTGCGAAACTGGTTGGTTCGTTGCTGAATACGGTCGCCAACCTTGGGCGATTGGTGAGGTGTTGCCAATTCACGTGGCGGTATCCAATCTGACTGCGGGGGAAATCTGGTTCACCATCATAGGTTTCACTCTACTTTACAGCGCTTTCTTGGTGGCCGAGATGTACTTAATGATTCGTTTTGCCAAGCAAGGGCCTTCCAGCTTACACACTGGACGCTACGCGCTTGAACAAGAAGCTGATCAGCTAAAGCAGGGGGTATAAGATGGATTACGAATTATTAAAAATCATTTGGTGGGTGTTGGTCGGAGTCTTGCTGATTGGTTTCTCCGTAACCGACGGCTTTGATATGGGCGTGGGAAGCTTGTTGAAAGTGATCGGGGGGAACGATGCGGAGCGTCGCATCATGATCAACTCCATTGCACCGCACTGGGACGGCAACCAAGTTTGGTTCATCACCGCAGGTGGTGCTTTGTTTGCGGCTTGGCCTGTGGTCTACGCGACATCCTTCTCTGGCTTCTACTTTGCCATGATGTTGGTGTTGGCGGCCTTGTTCTTCCGTCCAATCGGCTTTGACTACCGCTCTAAGTTAGAAAGTTCAAAGTGGCGTAATAGCTGGGATTGGGGCATCGTATTTGGTTCGGCTGTGCCGCCGATTATTTTCGGTGTGGCGTTCGGCAATCTGTTGCAAGGCGTGCCTTTCCAGTTTGATGAATACCTTCGAGTCACTTACACAGGTTCCTTCTTCGCCTTGTTGAACCCTTTTGCCATTCTATGTGGTTTGGTCAGCTTGATGATGCTGGTCACTCAAGGTGGCGCTTGGTTACTCATGAAGACCGAAGGCGACTTGTTGCGTAAAGCCGGTATGGCGACCTCCATCACAGGTTTCTTAGCTGCGGTGTTTTTCATGCTGGCGGGTGTGTGGTTGGCCTTTGGTATCGATGGCTACGTCATCACTAGCGTGGTAAATGGTAATGAAGCCATGACACCGTTAATGAAAACCGCAGAAGTTCAGCCTGGGGCGTGGTTGGCAAATTATGCCAAGGTACCGGCTCTGATGTTGGCACCAGTGATTGGTATCTTGGGTATGTTGATGGCCGCAATTGCGGGCGTGAAGCGTAAAGGGAGCTTGGCCTTCTTGAGCTCTTCGCTAGGGATTGCGGGCATTATTGTGACGGCTGGTGGCTCTATGTTCCCATTCTTGATGCCATCATCCAGTTTCCCAAGCATGAGCTTGACTATGTGGGATGCGACTTCCAGTGAAAATACCATGATGATCATGTTTGTGGTGGCGTGTATCTTTGTGCCTATCGTATTGGGTTACACCCTGTGGAGCTACCTAGTGATGTACGGTCGTTTGAACAAGCAGCACATTGAAGCCAACAAGCATTCTTTGTACTAAGCAAGGTTAGAGAAAATCAATATGGGTAATGGATCGAGTGAGGCATGCAGACCTTACTTGATCAACAAATAGGAGAATGAATCATGTGGTATTTCGCTTGGATTCTAGGCATTTTATTGGCTTGCTCTTTCGGTATCATCAATGCGGTATGGTTAGAGTTTAGTGGTTACGAAGGTGAAGAGGAGCAATCCTAAGCATGATGGCGGGCAGAAAAGCGGCCTCCAAGGCGTCAAAAAGTAAACGCATCAAAACCCCCGAAGCCGGTTTCCTAACCGAATTGGCGACGCAGCAGTCGGCTCAATACCGATTCGCGCAAGGCTTTGGTGTGTTATTTGCGGTGGCCTTGGTGCTGCAAGCTTGGGCGTTTGCCAACCTGTTTTCCGACATGGTGTTGCAACAGGCGTTTTCGCTTTTCTTCCTGTTTCTGGCTTTATTTGCTTTGTTATTACGCGCTCTTGCCAACTTTGGCCGAGAGCGCGTTTGTGCTTCTGCGAGTCGGCACATTCGTTATGGCTTGCGGCACAAATTGATCGCCCATCTCACGCAATTGGGCCCAGCGCGTTTGCGTATCGAAGAAGACGCGGCCTTATCGACACGAGTCTATGAACAAGTAGACGCTTTGGACGATTATTTCAGTCGCTATAAACCACAAGTGTTTATGGTTACCCTGATACCTTGCGTGATCTTATTATCGGTCGCTCCGGTGTCATGGGTGGCCTTCTTAGTTTTCATGCTCACCGCGCCATTGGTGATCGTCTTTATGATTTTTGTTGGTTACAAGGCGGCGCAGGCGAATCGTCGTCAATTCAATGTGCTGGCCATGTTGTCCAACCAGTTTATGGATCTCAGCCAGGGGTTGGCGGAACTCAAACGCCTTGGTCGCACACACGCTGCACGAGATCGTCTGTCTAACAGTGCTAATGCGTACCAAAAAACCACCATGGGCGTCCTGTTATTGGCTTTTTTATCCACTGCTACCTTGGAGCTGTTTGCTTCCATTTCCATTGCCATGATTGCCTTATATTTAGGTTTGGGCTTGTTGGAAATCTTGCCTTGGCAAGTAGGCACTGCGCCTGTGACATTAACGCAAGCCATGTTTCTCTTACTGCTTGCCCCAGAGTTTTATTTGCCTCTACGTCAGTTAGGAAACGATTACCACGCCAAACAAAAAGCCGAAGCGGCGGCCACAGATCTGATGCGTATTCTAGACGTGCCTTTATCGATGGAAAAAGCGTTGTCGACAGCAGAAGACAAGATTACAAGTTCAGCACAATTGGCCTATTTATCCTTTCAGGGACTCGCTTGGCAAGATGCAGGACGACAACGTCTAGCGCCGATGACGGGCCATATACTGCAAGGGGAACGGGTTTGGCTAAGCGGTGAATCCGGTGTAGGGAAATCCAGTTTATTGCATCTATTATTAGGTTTTGAAGAAAATTACCAAGGCCAGCTCTATATTAAAGGCAAGGCTTTTTCTAAGCTGAACCTAAAAACATGGCGTAACAAGTTGGCTTGGTTGCCACAAACCCCTGAATGGGTGAATGGCAGCATTCGCCGCAACCTCTTGCTGGGCATTGTTGAACCGAGCGAAAGCTGCATACAAAAAGCTTTATACAACAGCCAATGTGCGGACTTTATTGCCACCTTACCCAATGGCTTAGACACCCAACTCACTGAGCTAGGCAGTGGTTTATCGGGTGGACAGATGCAGCGTTTGTCCATTGCGAGAGCCTTATTATCTAACGCCGAGGTTTGGCTCTTGGACGAGCCTTGTTCAGGTTTGGACACTGATACCGCCGCCGCCATATTAACCACCTTAGAAAACGTCTCACGTGGCAAAACCTTACTCATTGTTAGCCACGATACCCACCCCATTCATTGGGCCGACAAACACTGGAGCCTGAGCCGCACAGGCTTGGCAGAAGAAAGTAAAGCAGGGCGAACATATCGTTCCGGAGGATTGCATGAACAAGCCAAATACGCTGTCCCTTGTTAAGCTGTTATTGGCCAATCCTTGGGGCTTTTTCATTCCGGTATTAACCGGTGTGGCCTCTAGTATTGCCGGCGTGGCGCTATTGGGCGTGTCTGGCTGGTTTATTTCTGCCGCCGGACTGGCAACCGCCTTGGGCACCGCTTTAGTATTTAATTACCTCACCCCGGGGGCCATAGTGCGCGGCTTAGCGATTCTTCGAACAGCAGGGCGCTACGGTGAGCAAGTTACGGCTCACAATCATCTATTGGGTTTATTACGCACCCTGCGACTTTGGGTGTGGGACCAGCGTGTCGCCAAACCGATTGCCGATTTGCACCAACAAAGCCGTGGCGACTTATTACAACGCTTGGTAAGCGATTTGGATCAAATCATACGTTGGCCCTTGGTGGTGTTTTTGCCTTGGCTCTATGCCTTGCTTGGCTATCTCGGCGTAAGCATTTTTGCCTACTTCATTGACCCCGTTTTACTTTGGCCGCTAGGCATCGCGGCATTTTGTCATCTAGTCTTATTGCCTTATGTGTGTGGTCGTTTCGCGTCCCATGCGGTGCATGTTGGACAAATTCTTGGCGTACACAGACGCGGCCGTTTTGTCAGCTTGTTTTCTGCTTTGATTACCCTAACCATACGTGGCCACTGGCAAGATTACGCAGCTCGTTTGGAGCAATTAGACAATCGTCAAAAGCGCATGGAGGTTATGATTCAACAAGCCATTAGCCTAGGGCGATTATTGGCATACATGGTCACCATCGGCTTACTCGCCAGCGTGTTTCTGCTATTGGGCGACGTAATGATCAACAGCTCAGGCATGAGCGAGATGAACTGGCAACTCAAAGACGGAGTGTCAGGCACTTGGTTAGTGGGCCTAGTATTGGCCTTGTTGGCGGTCAACGAACTGGTGTTGCCACTGGTGCAATCCTTCGTGGCACAAGGTCAGTCGCAAGTAGGCTTGCGTCGTTTGAATCAAATCCAACAAGACGCCCCACAAGTAGTAGGTGATGCTATTGATCGGCTTCACCACCTTGCATTGCAAGATTGGCGTGGCTATCACCTAGCAAGTGGCTTGGGCAATCAAGCTATCGATCTTGCACTCAACACAGGGGGCAGCCTTTGGTTACGCGGTGCCAGCGGCAGCGGTAAATCCACCTTGTTGGCGTCCATTGCCGGAGATTGCTTAGCCACAGGTAAAGCGCAAGTGAATCAGCAAACTTGTGACCTTTACGACAACTCATCTTTCCAAGCCCAGCTCAGCTACTTACCCCAGTCTCCTTATGTGTTTCAACAAAGCATTGCGGCCAACCTAATGCTAGGCAAAGCCGATGCCAGCGATGAAGAAATGTGGGCGGTACTGGAAGCCGTGGCGTTAGCCGATTGGGTGAGGGGACTAGAAAACGGACTGAGCACCTTACTCAGTTCACAAGGCCGCGATCTTTCTGGCGGACAGCGAAAACGCCTCGTCCTAGCAAGATTGCTACTGCGCCGCGCACCTTTACTCTTACTAGACGAACCCTTTGACGGCCTAGACAAAGCCACCATCGAACGCATTTGTCATTCTTTGAGTCATGACTACAAGCCAGAGATGTTGATACTTGTAAGCCACATCGATAGCCCATTGTCGGAGCAAGCAAGAGTCATTGAGTTATAAATTCCCTCTCCTTATTAAGGGGGAGTCTGAGAGTTCTGGGTTTCCTCGGATTGGCTTTGGTCGGGAGAGCATTATTCCGCTCTGCTGAGCGGGTAACTTTTGTCTAGCGCCACAAAAGTAACCAAAAAGTCGCTTAAATCCTTTCGCACATTCAGGAACGTGTCGAGGATTTTTTGCTAACAGGCTCATTGCCTCTTTTTACGTTTAAAAGCGTTTCACACCTGATGAACTCTCATGTTCCTTCCCCTTATGTCTTCAAGGGGAGGGCAAGGGTGGGGTTAGCCCAGCAACCTCACATCAACTCAGAGTAAACCACCAAATGTAGGTCTTATAAGCAAAGCGCCATCAGACAGTGAAGACAAATTGTTACAATATTTGATCCAAAGGACTGTCTATCCCCGTGAAATGTTGGCCTATGACATGAGTATAAATTTGAGTCGTCGATACATCGTTATGACCTAATAATTCCTGAACGGTTCTTATGTCTCGTCCTGCCATGAGTAAATGGGTTGCAAAAGAATGTCGAAATGTATGGCAATTTATTCTCTTGTCGTTAATCCCTGCCTTGGAGGCTGCAATTTTTAGAGCTTTACGAGGTACAGAATCATGCAAATGGTGCCTGCATAACTGACCAGTTAAAGGATGCGGACTGATGGATGTTGAGGGAAATAAAAACATCCAATTGAGTTGACGAAAGGCATTCGGGTACTTTTTAGGCAGGGCAAAGGGTAAAGAAGGGCCATAACCTTTGGTGTTGTCTTCTTGCTGGATGCTTAGCGCATGTGACTTTTGCTTGTTTAATGATTCTGCTAATTTTCGACTCAGAATGGTGGTTCTGTCTTTATTGCCTTTACTGCACCTTACCGCCAAACTACCTTGCTCCAAATTAATGTCTTTGATACGAATACGTAAACACTCGCTGACCCTTAAACCCGATCCATAAAGTAATGAAAATATCAAATAATCCCGTTCATTTAAGCCGCTGAGGATTTGTTTAATTTCATTAGCGGTTAAAACAATGGGCAAGCGCCGACCTTGTTTAGCATGCTGGAAGCCTAAATCACCCAATGGTTTATCCAGTAACTTGTTGTACAAAAAGGCGAGAGCATTCAACGCAGACTTTTGAGTGTTAATAGCAACATGCTGTTCAACGGCGAGAAACGATAAAAACGCTCTTACTTCTTCCGCGCTCATGTTTTGAGGATGTTGTAACTTATGAAACCGAATGAAATATTTGATCCAAAAAAGTATGATTTTTCTGTTTTTAAGCTATAGCCGCGAAGGCGTAACTCATGTCGAATAAAATTAAGAAACGGACTGGATGACATCACACACTCCTTGTGTATATGTTCAAATAAACTGTATAAATATACAGTATTTTTTTGAGTTGCCAATTTTTGGCTCGTTTAGCCTAAAAAATAATCACAGTATTGCGCGTTTGCGCTGGTAGAAAAATAAAAAGTCTTTTAGTATCAATGGATAAGAATATCCGCAGCAGAAATAACAGGCCGTGGAAAAATGAAATAACGCGCATGCTTGTTTTTCCAGATTTGGATTTTGTTTATATCTTGATAAAAACCTTTTTTATCAGTAATTTATAAAGATACTAGCGAAATTTTTGAATTGTCTAAACGCGCATGCGTACTATTAAAAATGTTAGTTTACATATCAAATTCAGAGGACGAAAATGAAAATTAGATCAGCAGATGCTTCAGATTTAGACTCACTTTTGCGTCTTAATTATCAGATTGGAGTTATGCACTTTGAAAATGCACCTGAAGCATTTGTTAAACCGTCATCTGAAGAAAAAGAGTTCCTTCTTAAGGCTCTAAATGATCAATCAAGGCTGTTTCTTATTGCAGAAATCTCTGGTGATGTTGTTGGCTTTGTAACAGCTACGGTAACTCAAAATGAAGCTATCCCATTTTTAGTTAAAACACCTATTTGTCGTGTCGGCACAATCGTAGTTGATGAAAATGCTAGAGTTTCTGGTATTGGTACTCAACTCATGGCTCGATGTAATGACTGGGCTAAGTCTCAAGGTGCTGAGCAAATTAGACTAGAGGTCATGGCTTTCAACAAGCGTGCGCAAAGCTTTTATGTAAAATTAGGCTTTGAAGAGCAGTCAAAAACAATGTGGAAAACTGTAAACTAACAAACGCCTCAAGAGGGACTGTCAACGCGCGGCGTTTCCAGTCTCAATGAGCCGCGGTGGTTTCAGTTGTTATGTTTGAGTTTAGTGTTATGCGTTGCCAGCCCCTTAGGCGGGCGTTATGTGGCCTAAGCAAGTTGCGAGAATATAGCCCATTTAATGTATAGTCAGCATCAATTTAATTTATATAAAACAGAGCGTATTAATAGAGAATTAGAATGGCCAAACCGGATGTAATTCAGGCGATATTAAAAGACAGTAATTATAGTCTCTCGCTATTTAGTGAAAATGAAATAGAAGAACTAAAGGAAAAGGTTTTCACAAAAAAAGTTCGTAAAAAAGATAATTTTTTCGTGAAATGTGTCGTTAGGGAAAAGGATATACAGCTAAAGCCAGAAGAAATTGTAAGGCAGCTTTATGCGAGAAAGCTCATTGATCAATATGGTTATAGTAAAAAGAGAATAGCATTTGAATACCCTGTTAGTTTCGGCCGTGAGAAGAAAAGCGCTGATATTGTAATTTTTGACAAGGACAGAGTCGATAGCGCATTTATTATAGTAGAGCTAAAAAAGCCGAAACTAAAAGATGGAAAAAATCAATTGCGATCATATTGCAATGCAACAGGAGCGCCTATTGGAATATGGTCGAACGGTGAAAAGATATCTCACTACCACAGGAAGGATCCTAATTATTTTGAAGATATAACGGACATCCCCAAAGAAAATCAAACACTAAAAGATATCCTGAGCGAAAGATTTACACTTAAAGACCTTATAGTTAAAGATAAAATTGCTAATGAACGGAAATCACTAAAAGATATCATTCTTGAAATGGAAGATGAAGTCCTAGCAAATGCTGGCGTTGATGTTTTTGAAGAAGTCTTTAAGTTGATTTTCACAAAGCTTCATGATGAATTTGGCAGCAAAAAGGATAAATCTAAAATTGAGTTCTATCTTGAAGATAATCTTGACGATGAAGATAGAGGCGATTATGAAAAATTAAAAGATTGCCTTTCTGGAATTAATGACAAAAAATTTAGAGTCATGGATTTTAGGAACACTGGGCAAACAGATACTGAATTAAAACAAAAAATACAAGAGCTTTTTGATGAGGCAAAGAATCAATGGCCTGGAGTTTTCCCCGAAGGTTCAATTTTTGAATTGTCTGACAGTCATTTATCTGTATGCGTATCTAGCCTGCAAGATGTAAAACTGTTTAACTCAAATCTTTTGGTTGTAGATGAAGCGTTTGAGTACCTTGTAAATAAGTCCGCTAAAGGTGAAAAAGGTCAATACTTCACTCCTCGTCATGTAATTGACATGTGCGTCCAAATGCTAGATCCAAAGCGGGGAGAGTATATGATAGATACTGCTTCCGGTAGTTGTGGGTTTCCTGTTCATACTATTTTTAAACTAACAGGTCATCTATTTACTAATGCAGAGATCCCGGATGAAGAAAAACAACATGTACTAAAAATCTTTGGTATCGACTTTGATGAAAAAACGGTTCGTGTTGCTAGAACTCTTAATCTTATTGCTGGCGATGGAGAAACAAATGTTTTACACCTAAATACGTTGGATTTTGACCGTTGGAAAGATAAGACTGAAAAAGATAAGAGTTGGATCAATACCTACGGCAAGGGGTTTTCGAGGTTAGAAAAGCTCCGCACCGAAAAGAATGGAAACAAAACATTTGGTTTTGATCTTTTAATGGCAAATCCGCCATTTGCAGGTGATATCAAAGAGAGTCGTATACTGCACCAATATGAGCTTGGATTTAATGCAAATGGCAAGGCCCAAACAAAGGTTGGCCGAGATATACTGTTTATTGAAAGAAATTTGGACTTTTTGAAACCAGGTGGAAGAATGGCAATAGTTTTGCCGCAAGGCCGGTTTAATAACACTACGGATAAATATATAAGAGACTTTATATCAGAGCACGGCCGAATTCTTGCGGTCGTAAGCTTACACGGTAATACATTCAAACCCCACACTGGAACAAAAACAAGCGTTCTCTTTATTCAGAAATGGGACGATAAACTTTGCCCCAAGAAGGATAATTACCCGATATTTTTTGCAGTAAGCGAAAAAGGAGGAAAGGATAATTCGGGTGATTATATCTATGTTAAAAATTCAGATGAGAAGTATAGATTGGACAAAAATGGACACCTAATAGTTGATCACGATCTGCATAATCATGATGGTGAGTTGCCCGATGGAATATCTGAAGCATTCATTAGCTTTGCGAAAAAAGAAAAGCTTTCTTTTTGGAGTGAAGAATAGCTATGCAGTTCTCAGAAGTTAAATTTGGAGATTTAGATAATATCGTTTTTAGGCTGGATGCTGATTTTTATCACCCAAAATACATTCAGCTAGAAAATAAGCTCAGAAATTTTGAATTAAAAACTTTAAGAGAAATAGAATGCACTATTGATTGTAGCGCTTTTTACCCTTCTATAGTCCAATTCTATGATTTTGAAGGCATTGGCGTGCCATTCCTTAGAGTAAATGAGATCCAGAATGGGCTTTTGGCGATTTCAGAAGATACGGCATTCTTACCGAAATCCATCCTTGAAGAGAACTCCTCTACAATTGCAGTTTGTCATCCGGGAGATTTAGTTATAGCGAAGGGGGGGAATTCGTTAGGAAAAGTAGCTTTGCTAACTGATGAATATCCTGAGTATGCAATTTGCCGTGACGTGCTTGTTGTAAAAACTCAAAATATTGTGGATGTAAATAAATATTTTCTTTGGATGTATTTACATTCCGAGATCGGCAAATCTCTATTGCTGAGAACAGCTAGTCAAACTGGCCAGCCTCACCTAACATTAGAGGCAATCTATCAACTAGAAGTGCCTTGTCTTTCAAAAACGTTTCAAGGTCTTTTTGAAGAAATTTATTATGAATCGCAAAAAATGAGAGCTAAATCAAATGAGCTCTATGATTTAGCCCAGAATAAAATTCTCACTGCTCTAGACTTTTACAAGGACCCACCTAAGCACCAGCTAAGCTATACAATGGATTATGAACAAGTTAGTTCATCCGGACGCATTGATGCTGATTTCTTCCAGCCAAAGTATGCAAAATTGATGGAGAAACTGGCATCCAGTGGGAAATCTGAAAAACTATCTTGTTTCCTAACACAAAATAAAAGAGGTACTCAGCCTTCATATTCTGAAGATGGCTTGCCAGTAATCAATTCTAGGCACGTTAGACCGTGCGAAGTTGTACTCAAAGGGAATAGACAAGCACAGGTTTTAAAAGATAAAACTCTGATAATTGAGAAGGGGGATGTTCTTGTAAATGGAACAGGTGTAGGAACAATCGGACGTTGCTCGGCATATCTTCATGAATCAAGTGCTATACCAGATAATCACGTGACAGTGCTGAAAGTGAAGGATATTTGCCCAGTTTACCTTTCCGTATTCCTTAGTAGCCCTTTCGGCCAGATGCAAGTAGATAAATATTTTCATGGGTCATCGGGACAAATAGAATTGTACCCTTCTGACATATCTGAATTTTATGTGTGGGCTGCACCAAAAAACACTCAAAAAGGTATTCGCACAAAAATTGAGAAATGCACGGAATTACGTGAAAAATCTACTGAAATTCTGAAGGCGGCTGAAGAGTCTATTTCAATGTCACTAGATAAAGGAGAGCGTCCTGCAACTAAATATTTACAGTCAAGCATATGATTCAAGATGTAGTATTCAGTGAGAGCCACATAACAAGCGCCTGCAATCTGACCTCCAGCCACTGTCACCTTTTGTGCAAAAATACGCACAAAAGGCGCCAGTAGCCTCTGGCAGTTGAGGCGGGCGTTAGTTTTCCTTTCAATTCTTGCTTTATAATTACCCTATAACTACAATGTAATTTATGAGTGGATTCAAATTTGAATGGGATCCTAGCAAAGCTTCTACGAACTACTCTAAACATGGAGTTACATTTGAAGAGGCGGAGACCGTATTTTACGATGCGTTAGCTAGACTGATTCCAGATCCAGACAGCTCCCATGGGGAAGAACGCTTCATTATTTTAGGGCAGAGCTCCCAGTTTAAAACAATGGTCGTTTGTCACTGCTACAGGGAGCCAAATGAGACTATTCGTATCATATCAGCGAGAAAAGCAGATAAATACGAACGCAAACAATATGAGAGGTTTAGCCATGCGTGATCAATATGATTTCTCTGATTCCGTACCTAATCCGTACGCGAAGAAGTTAAAGAAACAAGTTACTATTAGGCTCGATCAAGACGTTATCGAGTACTTTAAACAACTGTCGGATAAGAATGGAATTCCGTACCAGAATCTAATCAACCTTTATCTGAAAGATTGCGCTAGTAGCCATAAAGAACTGAAGCTTGATTGGCAATAGGAAAGCTAACAAGTTAATCAACAGGGCAATCATCGTTGGCTTTTCTCCTTCGTCGCTAATTTTAGCCAAGCATTTATGCCTGTTATTAAGGCATTAACCAATGTCATATACACAAGATTTTAAACGGATATTTTTTGAGGCACTAATTGGGCTAATCAAACCCAAAGTAAAACCCACCCCACGCAACATTAAAGGCTTAACCCCGTGCTTTTCGATATTATTCCCGCCAAATTAAAAGATGCTGATGACATCATGTATCTAACCCAAGCATTAGGTTATGAAGCGAATCGAGAAGAGACGACAGTCTGGTTGAAAGCTCTAATTCATTCATCTTCCCATCATGTCTTTGTGGCTGTTTGTGAGGGCAAAGTGTCCGCTTGGTTGGTAGTGGAAAAGCGTTTGTTTCTTGAGTCGGGTTATAAAGCTGAAATTACGGGCTTGGTGGTGGGTGAAAGTTATCGTCGCCACGGCATAGCCAAGGCTTTAGTCTCTGCTGCTGAGGGTTGGGCGAAAGAGCAGGGCTTAGTAAAAATCGTCGTGAGATCAAACGTATCGCGAGAAGCTTCTCATCTTTTTTACGCTGCGATGGGATTCCGTTGCGCTAAAACGTCTCATGTTTATGACAAGGCAATTAAATAAATAATCAGGAATTTGTACTCTAGCCAATGACCTATTGATCCGCTTCGCAACCCCCTTTAATCCCCTTGGTAAGGGGATTAAAGGGGGCTCAATTTCTCCTTATGCTGCTTACTGGTTAACGCCATCCAATCACTACCGCCGGTCTATGAGAAAGTCACTTTTTAAAAGGATTAGATTGTAATAATTGGGGTTAGAGTAAGATTTAATTTTACGCTGACCCCAATTAATTTTATGTGGTTTTTATTTTGTTTGTTTGTTGTTTTGTGTTGTTTAATGGTTTTTTATGGGTTATAAAAAGTATTAACAAACAATAATGCAACATTAAAACAACATAGATGTCACATGAAGAACCAACGATACGCAGCAATAGACCAAGGTACGACTAGTACACGCATTACCGTTTTTAAAGAGGATGGCACTCATTTTTCACCAACTCCAATGATGCATAAACAAATTACCCCTAACTCAGGTTGGGTTGAGCATGATCCTGAGGAGATATTGAGAAATATCAAAAAAGGCCTTTCTCAATGTGGTTATGTGGATGCGATTGGGCTTGCTCATCAAGGTGAGAGTGTTGTGGCTTGGGATCGTGATACTGGTAAATCAATTTACAATGCCATCATCTGGCAAGACCAGCGAACCGAAGATGTCATCACGCAATTAAAACAGGCCGGTAAAGAGCCCTTTGTAAAATCCCGCTCTGGCTTGCCATTAGATGCGTATTTCTCTGCGAGTAAACTGGGTTGGATTGTTGAGCACGTACCACTAGCTAAAGAACTATTGGAGCAGAATAGACTTTGTCTGGGGACAATGGATTCCTACTTTCTGTTTAATCTCACTGGTGAACATGTGACCGATTTTAACTCGGCGTCGCGCACATCGCTGTTTAATATTCATTCGCTTCAGTGGGATCAAGAGTTGTGCGAGCTGTTTGCAGTTCCTCTCGAATGTCTACCTAAGATTCAAGATAACATCGGAGATTTTGGTAGTGTAACGATTAATGGTAACCAAATTCCGGTAACCGCGTGCATCGTTGATCAATTTGCCGGTATTTTTGGCCATGGTTGCCAAGCACCGGGTACGATGAAGATTACGTTTGGTACTGGTGCTTTTTTGCAATGCATTACAGGGAATGATGTTCCAAAAGAAAACAGTGCGGGCTTACTGCCAACATTGTGTTGGAAGTTCCCTTCTGAACAGCCAGTTTTTGGTCTTGATGGTGGTGTATACAATGCCGCATCGGCAATAAACTGGGCCCATCGTATAGGTTTATTTTCTGACTTTGATGAACTGGCCAATTTTCAGGATGAGCCAGCCATTGCAAGAGGTGTCGCATTTGTTCCCGCGTTGAGTGGCTTAGGATGTCCTCATTGGGACCGCTCCGCAGCAGGAATTTGGGCCGGCCTGTCTCTAGATACCGAGCGTCAGGATTTATTGCAATCTTTACTGGAAGGCATTGCCGTTAGGTCTACGGAAGTCATTGAAGCAATGAACCAAGTCGTTGCTATTTCAGGCCGTATTTCGATTGATGGCGGTCTTTCTTCCAATACCTATTTCAAACAGTTTCTAGCCAACTTATTGCAGCGAACGATTGATTGTCCCTCAAATAACGAGATGACGTCTCTTGGCGTGGCGTTACTGGCGAGAAAAGGCTTAGGTCTCGAAACCGAAGCTAATTGGTCTGCATCAAGCACACCAACCCTACCCCAAGAAAACCCAGAATTGAATGAGCTGTATGAAAAATACAAAGGCATCATTCAAAAATCTAAAAATCTACGATAAAAGCAAGAGGAACAAACTATGTCTGAAATAGGGGATATTGTTATTTACCTAATCATGTGTGGCACCTTTATTGGAGCCATCGCATCGATTATTCGTCCAGAGAGCAATCTGGGCAAAGAATTTGTTAATGGGATCCATGCTATTGGGCCTGTATTTCTAGCACAAGCAGGCATAATGGCAGCTATACCAATTTTGTCCTATGCCATTAGTAATAGCATTGGACCACTTTTCCAAAGCTTTAATTCCGATGTCTCGATTGCTGCGCTATCGATTATCGCTGTAGATATGGGGGGCTATCAACTCGCCGATGTCATCGCTCAAAATCGCGATATGTGGATTACAGCTATGCTTGTTGGTTATACATCAGGTGCCAGTATTGTCTACTTAATCCCTGTCGGTCTTGTGATGTTAAAACAAAAAGACCACAAATATTTAGCGCTTGGTGCTATGGCTGGTTTGATCAGTGTTCCATTTGGCGTGCTTTTGTCGCTGTTGATCATTACGTTTAATAATATTCCGGTACGAGATGTAATTTCCACTTCATCTGAAGCCACGCATTTGCTGACATTGGATTTTGTTCATGCCTTGCAGCTGTTGTCACCACTATTTATTTTCTGTTTTCTATTGGCACTCGGTCTTAAATACAAGACTCATATGATGGTGGTTGGTTTCTTGTTCTTCGGCAAGATTATGGATGCTTTCATTAAATTAGTGTTGGCAGCCTGTATCGTACAGCATTTCACAGGTGTATTTGACTATGTCTTTGGTGGTTGGGTATTTGACCCTCTGTTTGCTGACGAGAAAGAACTTTTCCGTGCCATCGAGATTGCAGGTTACATTGGCATCATGCTCGCCGGTACCTTTCCTATCTGCTACTTGTTCCAAAAATACTGTCGTAAACCCATGCACTACATTGGCACCAAACTACGTCTAAGTGACACAGGTGCGGTAGGGTTAGTTATGGTATTGGCAAATATCATTGCGGTATACCATCTGTTTGCCAACATGAAGGCGCGTGACAAAGTGCTTTGTGTTGCCTTTGGTATTTGTGCTCAAGCAACCCTAGGTGACCACTTAGCCTTCACGGCAAACTTTCAGCCCACGTTAGTCATCCCTATCATGATTGGCAAACTTGCCGCGGGTGCTATAGCTATTGCTCTAGCGATATACATCTCTGTGCCTGAGGCGGAAAAAATGGAAAGAGAAGATGAAGAAGATCTACTCAATACCGATCCTGATTATTCAAAACCACAACTTGCTTAGTAATACCAAGGAGTAAATCATGCGTAAAATTTTCCTAGCTTGTCCTTATTCACACGAGGATCCAGCTGTCGTTGAAGAGCGATTTGTAAAATCAAATCAGGTGGCAGCGGCAATTGTAGAAGCAGGGCACGCGGTATTTAGTCAGGTATCTATGTCTCATCCAATTAATCAGTCTTTGACAAAGACTGAGCGCTCTCAGATCGGTAAAATGTGGGGGCCTGTCGACGCAATTTTTCTTGATACGATGGATGAATTAATTATCATAGATTTACCCGGCTGGGATTTGAGTTCTGGCATTGCCCGTGAAATTGAATTTTACCGTTCACGTGGCGGCAATGTGAGTTTCTGGTCTGCAGTGGAGGGAGACTTTAAATAATTAAATATCCCCCCGCGAGTATCTCGCGGGGGTATTCAGGAAAAACATGGACTATTCTAACGCTTCCAATAGACGAGATTGCATCATTGAACTTATCCGTGAAAAAGGGAAAGTTACAGTGACAGAGTTGTCCGATTTTTTTAATGTGACAACGGAAACCATCCGCCGAGATCTAAACTTACTTGATGAGCTTGGGCAGATAAAAAAAGTTCATGGAGGTGCAACCAGCAGTCGTTATGGCTTTGAGCTGGACTTTCAAGAACGTGCTAAGTTTCTTAGCGATGAAAAGCATCTGATTGCGCAAAAAGCGCTCACCCTTATAAAGCCTGGTGATTCCATTTTCGTAGATTTTGGTTCTACGACGTTAGAGTTTGCTAAACAGTTGAGCCAACGAGAGAATATCAGGGTTATAACCAACTCCCATTTGATTGCCAATGAACTGTTGCAAAATGACACCTTAGAAGTTGTTTTGTTAGGGGGGCGCTTCGGCCGTACAAAATTGTCATGTGTTGGGGAGTTTACCTTACAGTCTATTAAACAACATTTCTGTGACTACGCAGTCATAGGCATTGGTGGATGCACCGTTGCCGATGGCGTCATGGACCAAGACTATGAAGAAGCGGCGATTGCTAGCCAAATGATTCAAAACAGTAGTCAAACTATTATTCTTGCTGACTCCAGTAAAGTACAAAGACGAGCCTCGACATTAGTGAGTGATTGGAGTCGCGTAGACTTTCTTGTTACTGTACCTTCAGAACACGATTCAGAGCTTGTTAACCTTCCTAACCATTTAGTGGTTCACATTTCTAACTAAACTTTCCTGCTTGCATTCTTTGCGTGTGCCCTCTCCCTTTTTTAAGACGATAGGGGAGAGGGGTTGTTGTGCTTAAAGAAAATCTTTGATGCATTGATTTTCTCTAGAATCTGATTTTTGTTGTTTATATGTTGAAATAATGTTGTTTTGATGTTGTTATATCGTCTATGGTCAACATGTAAATGAGGGGCGCATGGGACAACAGAATGCTACATATGATGTCATAGTGATTGGAGGCGGAGTGGTCGGCTGCGCTATGGTTCGTAAATTTACTTTGCAAGGTGCTAGGGTACTGCTGCTTGAAAAAGGTGATGATATCTTGTCAGGTGCCAGCAAAGCGAACAGTGCTATTTTGCACACAGGCTTTGATGCGCCGCCGGGGTCACTAGAAGTACAGTGCATGCAAGAAGGTTATCAGGAATATCTGTCCGTCTATGAGAAGTTTGGGCTTCCGTTGCTTGAAACGGGTGCGCATGTGGTTGCATGGGATCAGGAACAGCTCCAAGCGTTGGATGGAATCGTTAATAAAGCTCATACAAACAATGTCCTTAATGTAAAAAAAATATCAGCAAATGAGCTTTATGAAAGAGAGCCGAATTTGTCAGGAGGTGCGTTAGCCGCTGTTGAAATTCCGGGGGAGTTTGTTATCGACCCCTGGAGTTCCCCACTTGCCTATTTAACACAGGCGGTTTCTCACGGTGCAGAATACCGCTTTCTGAGCGAGGTAACCCATGTCACTCGCCTTGATCAGGTTTGGCATGTTCGTTGTGGTGAGGAGGAGTTCACCACAGACTGGGTCATTAACTGTGCAGGTAACCATGGTGATTTAGTCGATGGGTTGTGGCGTAAGCCCGATTATTCGATCAAGCCTCGTAAGGGGCAGTTTGTGGTTTTAGATAAGGCTGCAGCAAATCTCGTAAATAGCATTATTCTACCTGTTCCTACAGCGACGACTAAAGGTGTGCTGCTGTCAAAAACCATCTTCGGAAACTTATTGGTTGGCCCTACCGCAGAAGAGCAAGAAAACCGTGAGGTTGCAGAAGTATGTGAAAAGCAGCTTGCACGATTGATGGAGCAAGGGGCACGGCTAGCATCGGATATCGCCAACTTTCCCGTGACTGCAACCTATGCAGGCTTGCGTCCGGCAACAACAGAAAAAGACTATCAAATCTTTAATTACTCACATGATCACTGGATTTCTGTAGGAGGTATTCGCTCCACAGGCCTGACAGCAGCATTAGGAATTGCTCAGCATGTTTTCCGCGAATTGCAAAGTGTTCAGGCAATCAGTTTCGAGCCAATTCTTAAAGACGATATTATTTGGCCAACAATGCCAATGTTAAGTCATTATCACCAACGAGATTTTCAGAAAAAGGACAATGGCGGCATTGTTTGTCACTGTGAGTGGGTGACAAGAAGAGAGATTGAAAGGGTGATCAACTCGCTTATTCCTCCTGAAGGCGTGGGTGGAGTACGACGTCGAACCCGTGCCATGATGGGGAGATGTAATGGTTTTTATTGTAGTAACGCAGTAGCTGAAATCGTAGATAAGACATTGAGTAATAAAATAGCAGTAGGCACTTTATCATGAGCACACAATTTGACGTTATTATCATTGGTGCTGGGCCGGCCGGCTTAGGTGTTGCTTCGTCCTTACTGGAACAAGGGGTCAGTAACGTACTTATCCTTGAACGTGAAAGTCATGCTGGTGGTGTACCAAGGCACTGCCAACATCCTACCTTTGGCCTACAATCGTTCAAGCGACCTATGAAAGGGCATGTATGGGTTGAAAAATTGCTGAGTAAGTTGCAAGGCAAATGTGAAATTAGAACGCACACTACTGTTGTCAAATTAGGCGAAGATGGGGTAGTACAGGTTAGCTCCCCAGATGGTATGGAAACGCTCTATGGAAAACGCGTTGTTTTGGCAACAGGAGTACGCGAAACTCCTCGACATCCTCGCTTTGTTTCGGGAAGCCGCCCCCAAGGGGTTTTAACAACCGGAGCACTACAGCAGTTTGTTTACTTAAAAAGTACTTTGCCTGTTCAAAAACCTATTATTGTGGGAACAGAATTGGTGAGTTTTTCCGCATTATGGACATTGCGCTATGCGGGGGTTAAACCTGTGGCAATGGTTGAGCAAAACGAAAAAATCTCAGTTTGGAGCCCTGTTAAATGGTTTGCCAAGACTCTAGGAGTGCCTTTGCTAACCCATACCAAATTGGAGTCTATTCAAGGTCATGAACGAGTCGAATCGGTTGTGCTGAGTAGCCATGGTAAAACGCATTCATTGACGTGTGATGGCATTATTTTTTCTGGCAAATTTGTGGGGGACACCCCTCTTGTTCGCGACAGTCATCTAAAGCATAAACAGCCAAGCGGTGTTCCGGAACATGATCAATTTGGTCGTTGTTCTGATCGTACCTATTTTGTTGCTGGCAATATGCTTCATCCAGCAGATATGGGTGACCAATGCTATCTAGAAGGGCGAGAAAAAGGCCTCTATATTGCGAAGGACTTACTACAAGGGTTGGCAGTAGATGGAAACATCTGCGAGATCGACCTCCCCCCCACATCAGAAGTAGTAATGACGTCTCCAACATTTATTAGTAAGACCAATCAGAAAATAGACTTAAATATTCGCTTTCAAAAACATTTTAGCGGCGAAATTTTCGTTAAGGCGGATCAGACAGTCATTCACCGGCAGTCGGTTAACACCATCCCCGAAAGACGGGTGGTTTTGAAAAATTTAGTTATTCCAGAAGGTTGTTCATTAATCGAAATAACCTACTAGGAGTTCGTGTGTTCAGCACTCTCTATTCCCCTCAGCTGAGGGGTTTTTTATAACAATAAAGTAATATCAAAGAATTTTAATGATTCAGTCATTTGTAAATTACAGTCATGTTGCTCAATTTATAAGTGAATTGGGGGCAACTGGGTCGCCCTATGGGGATTAGGTGAACTATTTAGGCTTTATCCCTACTGAATTGTTCTTGCTTGGTTTTGTCTTTGTTAGTTTTTCCGTATTACCTCGTACAAAGCGGAATAGCATTGGGCTTATTTTGATAGCAGTCTATGCTGTTAGTCTTGGTGTTGCGGCTTTTTTTCTATGTGATTTTGAGTGTGAACCCGATGTAGCAACACTATCTCACATGATTCATATGGCATCGGCTTTTCCAGGCTATCTATGCGGGATTCTCGCCATATTCTGTATATCGTTAGCTTCTATATCATGGTCAAACACGGGTTATGTGGCAGGCATACTCGCTGTGTTTGCCTTGAGCAATTTAGATCCGAGCTCAAACACAGTAGGGTGAAATCAAGGTATTTTGGCGTTTACACTGTATTCATGGTTTATTTATCTTGGGTACTGTTTGAGAAGGAAATGGCTTAACAAAGCGTTAAAACGGGACAAATAACAGCTGTATTTTTGTCCACTTCGCTCACCATGCTAGTCAATATGTATTTGCTCCTAGGAACTATCTAGTGTAACTATTTAGCGTCGTTATCTAGGAGGCCCAAAAGGCGATACTTATTTGGCCGCTCCTGTGTGCGGCGTTATGAGTCCATTAAATAAAAGCCCAGATTTATACTGACATGATGGAAAAATATATCTTTAGCTTTTTCGTTTCTCTTACTCTTTTATCCTGTACGCCAAAAGGCTTTACTTACAAAGAGATCGATTTAACCGAATTTCATAACTATGGTATTACTCCATTGCAACATACGATTTATATGGGATCCGATAAAGAATTTCATTATTTCTCGTGGAGCAATGGAAAGCAGTCAGGTAAGTGGAAGCTATCTATTCAGACACTGAAATTAAGTTGTGTGTTAGCATTTCCATACAATAATGGTACCTTTATTATGAAAAAAGACGCTTATATTTATGAGCCCTTGGCATGTAAAAGCTCATAACATGGCAAGCCAAAACCGTGCTTTCAGCCTGGAATCGCTAACGTTCGCTTTTTTGTGACGAGTTTTTATCAAGGTAAAGGTTTTATACATAGTGAGGGATTGAGGGATTGAGGGATGCAGAAGTAGCAATTCATAACAACCGTAAGAAGGGCATTGCTGAAGTTGCTAAACACTAAGTTCTGAAAACCGGTATCTCTATCTTGTGTTCATTGAAACTGGGTGAATGACATTCTTGCATTTACCATTCGATATTTTATTCATTCATTACAATCTGGCTTTAAATATGGAAAATAAAGAAATCAATTTAATTGTTTTAATTGAAGTGAAACCTGGAAAGGCTGAAGAGCAAATTAATTTATTCAAAAAACTTCAACCCTTAGTGTTAAATGAAAAAGGCTGCATAGAATACAAACTTAGCAAAGTTGCTGGTAGCGACGTTGAGTTTGTAATAACGGAGCGCTGGGCGTCCTCTGAAGATTTAGCGGCACATGATATATCGCCACACATGCAAGAGGCTGATTCAATAACTCCCACATTTAGGGCAAAGCCAGCAACTGTTTTGCAATTAAATGAAGTGTGAAATGTTACTAGCTAACAATGGACTGCGCAGGATTCGCTTGCTCTCCTGTGAGTTTGGAGATTAGGTTTCCTATATGAAAGTCATAGAAGACATATTCTTTTCCTTACTTGAACTCTTAGGCTTTGAAACTGCTAAATTTGCTCTTGGAGATTTATTTCCTGGTGCGCTAATAGGCTTTTTTTTGGCTGCGGCGTTAGGTGGTGTGGTATCGGATTGGAAAAATTCACATAAACTGAAGATTATAGCCAAATTGCCTTGGGACTGGTTCGCATCCATTTTTGCGTTTCTACTAAGCATTTATGTTTGGATACGGGTTGATCTTTAATAGCCATATACCTGGTAACAAAATGGCTCAATTTATAAGCGAATTGAGCACTACGGGTTACCTTATAGGAATTAAAATAATTGGTTAGAGGAGTTACAAAAGCATTTAAGCGTGATTTGTAACGCTGGGTGTTTTTGCTTTTCTCAACGTATCGACAAGCACTACGCCGCGCTTACAGCCTAATGTGATGTTCGCCGCTTAGGGGAAATCATTCGGCATCAGTCAGTATGAATATCGGCAAGCGACTTGATTCAACAAGATAATGATCTAGAGACAAAGGTAAAGTTTACTCTTTATTCAATGTCTGTATTATTTTCAGAATAAGGTCGGCAGCATTTATGGTAAGCCGATATTGAACAAATGCCGAGGTATGCGACGGGTGTATCGTCATGCGTTCAGGTTGCAACTCGCTGCGCACATTATTGTTGTGCAAGTTACTGGGACAATTAGGTGGGGTGGCTTTGGGTTTTCGTTCCATGTATTTGTGTGTTAGCTTAACCTTGTGGTCGCCGTAAACTCAGACCTTCATATCATTAAAGGAGAATTTTATGACTTTCTTGGATAAATATACGGAACAAACTTACGCAGCTTTTAGAATTGTTGCAGGCTTTCTTTTTCTTTGGCATGGCACTCAAAAACTGTTCGGTTTTCCCATCGCATTTCCCTATCCCTTGAACACAATGAGCACAAGTGCTGCGGTTATTGAGCTAGTCACCGGTATTCTTATAGTCGTTGGCTTTTATTCAAGATATGCCGCTTTTCTCGCGAGTGGCACAATGGCGGTCGCTTATTGGCTGGTGCATGGATTGAATAACCCGTTCCCTATCGCAAATGGTGGTGAACTCGCGGCTTTCTATTGCTTTGCATTTCTCTACATTGCAGCAAAAGGCCCTGGCATCTGGAGTTTAAACAGCAAATAGTAAAACCTGCCCAAGGTTACCCAGGGGGCAGCCAAATCGCGAGTGGTTTGGCTGCCCTTCGGTTAGGTTTAGCGCCTAATGCAAATAGGGTCTTAATCACCCTATCTATGTTATTTAGGGGTTATAAATATATTGTTTTGCACTGAGAAAAAATGATGATATTTGGACCTTAGCTATCACGTTTTACTATCATTAAACCTCTTCATAACGATCTTGCTAATCTCAATCCTAGATCATCTAGTGCATGGTCAGGGTGGCTTTTTCTGCGTGTTGTAGCGCCACATATTCTGGGGGCATCTGCAAAACCCCCACCTCTGAAAATTCTATAGTCTGAATAGGTTTCTTGATTGTAGAAATCCCATGTCCATTCCCAGACATTGCCTAACATGTCATAGAGCCCCCATTCATTTGGTTGCTTTTCACCGACATTCTGTAAACGTCCTCCAGAATTGCCTTCATGCCAAGCGATTTTATCTATATCTGAATATTGATAGGATTCTTGTCCTGCTTTGCACGCATACTGCCATTCTGCGTCAGTAGCTAAGCGAAATCCTTTCGAGTCTGAGTTGCATAAGACATTGGACATATTGTCATCCAAATAATAATACTCTGTCAGACCAAAATATCTCGATATCCGGTTACAGAAGAGAATAGACTCATACCATGATATCTCGACCTTTGGCTGCTGGTTAGTTAGGGGATTGAATGCATCCGAGCCTAATATTAGGTTATAAAGTTGGTTAGTGACGGGGTATTTAGCAATCTGAAATGAGCGTATTTTTACACTTTCTAAAATTTGTTCCTGATTAATCCCTTTACTAGGAATACACATTTGATAATTCGAACTCAGCCACTTTATATTATCTCGGAATCTTCTTATTTGTTCTGTTCCTTCTGGTAAAGTAACCAAGGTATCCATAGTAAAGCGTTCCAAAATGTTACCCATTGGTTTCCCTATTAGACATAGATGACGGATTTTTAGCAGAATCGCTATGCAGTTTTATCAACCTCCCCCATTGTAATATGAAAATAGGAGGGATGAGGTAAACATTCCAAAGTGGTACCTATGTTGCAATACGCCTAAAAATAAGGAAGGCACACATGAATAAGTCTAATACTTTTGTCATTGATGTAGCAAAAATGTTTTTCAGTTTGCAGCTGATGGCTTGATCGCAGGGATATCGTGAATAAGCCAGTATCATGCGCTAAATTCTCCATTTTAACAGTCAATCAAAATATTTAAGAGCAGAGAAAGTTAAACATACTTACTGATGCAAAAACGGCTCTAGATACCCAAATCTCAACAAAAGGTTGTGGTAATATTAACCTAATACTAAAGAAACCAAATAGGGCAAAGCCCTTTACGCACTCGCTTTTCAGCGGGACCATATAAACGAGGACAATCATGGAAAAGATAAATATTAGTGAAAAATTTGGCTTATTTTCAGAAGAATGGACACCCAAAATAGTCGCTCAATCAAATGGTCAGCTGGTAAAAATTGCTAAGGGAAGCGGAGAGCTGGTTTGGCATCGGCATGAAAATGAAGATGAGTTATTCATTGTGTTCAAGGGGTGTCTTGTATTACAGCTTCGAGATCAAAATATTGAGCTTTTGCCGGGAGAAATGTATGTCGTCCCAAAAGGGGTAGAGCATTGTCCTCTTGCCGCGCCTGATACGCATTTTATGATGATCGAGCCAGCAAGCACTGAGCATACAGGAGAACTCGAATCTGACGTTACAGTATCTACCGCAGATCAGGAGTGGCTATAATAGCTATCAAAAAACAACACAGCTGATCATATTAAGGAAGGTTCGCTGCTGCCTGTGTTGTTATGGTGAAAATGCATATGAATCATTAGCGTCAGAGTAAAGTTCAATATTTTTAATTATAAAGGGGATGGCTTTGAGTAAATTGTATTTGTTTTTAACACTTCTCGGTGTCGTGATTCCGTTTGGTGCCTTTATACCTTGGTTGCTAAATAATGGTCTTGATTTTATTGCGTTTTTTAATGCTGCCATTGCAAATCCCATTAGTATTTTTGCTTGGCTTGATGTTTTAATTGCTGCTGTAGCGTTGTTAATATTTATTGCGGTAGACGGTAAAAAAAACCAAGTAAAATACCATTGGTTAGCCATTATAGGAACGCTCACGGTTGGCGTCTCATTTGGGTTGCCTTTGTATTTATATTTGAAAGAAAAGCAGTAAATCAGCCTGATAAGCTTTAAACTGAAAAATAGTGTGCTCTGTTTCGTTCCTTAATAGTTTTGGCACGCAATTTCTATTCACTTAAGATGATATTAGCCAGAATACGGAAGTTTACTAATGATATTCAACAGTATTAAAAGGCAACATTTTTCTTACATCTTATTCATTACTATATTTGCTTTAGTGTCGTGTTCAGATGATGAAAACCATGTTGAAGAAACTACTGACCCTGCCAAGAGTTACTCAAAATACGCTGAGGATATTTCTTTTCCTATTGAGCTCTACCTCGACTATTCTGCAGCTGGAGCCCCTGCAGCTTCTGCCGAAAGTGATTCAGCGTTTGCAGAAGAAGCGGAAGCGGTTGCCTCTGCCGAAAATACTACTAGAATCGACGAGTATCGTATTGTATTGGGTGCGGATGAGAAAATAAAAATTCCTGGCCTACCGGGCGAGCTCAGAGTTTGGATTGGCGGTCCAAATCACACCCCAAACTTTCCGGATCGTATGACTAAAGACGATACCACCCTTCCTGCAGTTGGAGAGTCTGCGACGGTACAACCATTTGCTCCAGGGTTTAAAATAGAGCCTGTAGAAACCCAATGTCTTAAGCTAGATCCGTCTGGTTCAGAAGTGCGTTTCAAACTGATACCTCACAAGCAGGGTAGGTTTGAAGTAGGTGCTAATGTTTATCTTTTCAATACCCTTGATTGTAGTGGCGTGCCTATCCCGAAGATTACCGAGACTTTGAGTGTGTTAGTTGAAGTGGATCGAAAAGAAATATTCAGTGAAAAAGTGAATGAGCTTTGGGGTGTTTTATGGGAAGAGTTTGTAAAATTTTGGGCTGCTCTGGTCGCTATTGTTTTTGGCCTAATACTCTTTCTAATTAGAGGTAAGTTAAAAAGATGGTTTGGTTATGATAATGAGAAATAATTAGGTGCAAAACAACATTATAATTTAACGACACCCCTTTTATTTTAATGACAATGGGCCTTGGATTTTCGAAGGCGCTACCTAGCTCCTAGTAAAAATGAAGACGAAGGAAAAGACATGGCTATATTTGAATCGACAATGGATGATGCTGAAGCGATTGCTGAAATTATTAGTAAAGCTAATAAGGATGTGGCAGAAGAGTTCGGCCTCAACATGGATAACAATCCAAAACATCCTTCTTTTTGTAATAAAGATTGGGTTCTATCTGATTTTGAGCGAGGCGAAGAATATTTTTTATACAAGAATGGAACGACTAGCGTCGGCTGTGTTGCTTTCGAAAACCCAAGGCCTGGTGTAGCTTACTTAAATCGTTTATCTGTGCTTCCCGAGCATCGCCACAAGGGGATAGGAGCAGAGCTTGTTCGACATGTTTTCAAGCGCGCCCAATCAAAGAACATCCAAAGAGTCAGTATCGGAATTATCGCTGAGCACATTAAGCTTAAGAACTGGTATTTAACATTGGGGTTCGTAGACGGGGAGATAAGAAGCTTCCCGCACCTGCCATTTGATGTGCAATATATGAGCTTTGAGTGTTAAGTTACTGGCTATCTCTATGTCCATCTCAATCAACAGAACTGCAGAGGGTAACTATTCCATTATTTTTCGATGCGCTATTTCAAACTAGAATGGGGAGTTTATTGAGGTAGATGCAGTCATTTCAGTATTGAAGCAATTCATTTTTATTGTTTACGAGACAAGGAACTTGGCTAACACTAACGTTTGGGCTGTCGTTCTATAGGGGGCTCTTAAGGGCTACTACAAAATTTTATATTGCTTGCTGGAGTAAGTGGATTAAAGGGAATTGTGTTTTAGGTGTCCCTTTAATCCGCTTTTTGCGTTAAGCGGATTAAAGGAGCAATTGCCCGTTTGATAGCCTTAAACGAAGGCGTTATCTTTATGGATACTCAGCCAACTGACCAAACATTCCATTATTGTGGGCTGATTGAGTCGGGATGGCTTGAACGATATCCCAGTGTTCTACGATTTTACCATTGTCCACTCGGAATAAGTCGTAGAATGCTTGTTTCTTACCATCCCAGGTGCCTTCGCTAATCGCGACAACAAAGTTACCTTCACCCAATATACGGTGCAGTTTTTCATACACGAACATATTGTTGCTTTGTTGCAAAAATTGAATGGCTTCACTTAGGCCTTGCAAACCATCTTTAATCATTGGATTATGCTGATGGTACTGCTCAGTGCTGATGTAATCGGTAATTTTTTCAGGGTTCTTACCCATTAAGACATCTTCAACCATGCCTTTCACCAAGGTTTTGTTTGCCTCGGTTAAATCACGATCAGTGATCTCGGTTGGCCCATCTACCTGCGAACGACCGCTGGCGGTTTGCTTGACGACGGGTTGGATCGCATCCCAGTGCTCGGTGAGTTTGCCATCGATAACGCGCCACATATCAAAGGTCACAATTTCTTTCGCGCCAAACGCAAACGCATTGTCAAAGGTGTTGTGAGTGATAACAAAGTCACCATCTGCGATGATACGATGGGTTTTGTAGCTGATGCCCATGTCTTTTAGCGCCGGGATAAAGCCTAATAATGGCGCACGACCAGTCGGTACGGCAGGGTTGTGTTGAATGTAGTCTTCCGTTAATAGCGGTGTGACTGCCTCCACATCAAAGTCAGCAAAGGCGCCCTGCATGACCTTTTGCGCAACCTCTTTATTTGCTGCAAGTTGATCACTAGCGTTTTTTTCGGACAGTGATTGGCAACCGGTTAACAGCATCATACCCACGGGTACAGTAAGCATAATATTCTTTATCGTGTGTTTCATAGCATGACTCCTATTTGAATTTAAAAACAGTTTAGGAGAGTATGACTGGTATGATAAGGTAGCCCAATTAAAATAGACTGTTATATATTTTCGAATAATGAGTGTTTCTGATTTTTCTCAACTGAAAGGTTTGTCGATTTTTGCAACGGTAGTGGACCAGGGCAGTTTTGCAAAGGCGGCAAGGCTATTAAACATGAGTCGCCCTGCTGTGAGTGAGCAGATTGCTTTGCTGGAGCAAAAGCTTGGCGTGCGTTTGCTGCATCGCACCACTCGTAAATTGTCATTAACCAACGACGGTGATTTGATTTACCCCCATGCTGCAGAGATTAATCAGCGTTATTTGACGATCAAAGATTTGCTCAGTCACAATGAATTAAAAGGGCTGATCCGGGTGACGACCACGGTGGATTTTGCCGTCGAATGGCTGAGCCCGCGTTTGCCACTTTTTAAGGCAAAGTACCCAGAGGTAGATTTTGAATTTCTGACCAGTGACGACAGGTTGGATTTAGTCAAAGATCAAATTGATTTTGGTTTGCGTATTGGTATCCCAAGTGACGATCAGCTTATTGCAAGGCCATTGTTTAAACAGCGCATGGGAATTTTTGCTTCCCCTGATTATCTGCAACAGGCGGGCATTCCGAAAGACATAGAGGCTGCTCAAAAGCACAGTTGGATTCTGTTAGCACAGATGCAACGTAAACCGTATGTGCGTCTCTGGAATGACGACCAGCAATGTTCACTTGATCCAGAAAAGTCTTGGCTGAGTAATTCTCCTGCGGCCAGTATTGCGCAAATGAAAGCAGGTTTGGGGCTGGGGATGGCTTTTCCCATGTTGATAGAGCAGGCGATTGTTGATAAGCAGTTGGTCAATGTGCTGCCAGAGTGGCAGAGCGAGGAAATGACTTTTGCATTGATCTATGCTTCGCGCAAAAATATGTCCGCACGGGCTCAGGCGTTTCGAGATTTTGTGCTAGAACAGGCTGCTCAGTCTTAATCTCTCATGTAAGCGCTCAGGAGAAGCTATAAGAATTCATGCTATTTTAGGGGGCTTCTGGTGCTCTGGAGTCGATTGCTTTGTAGCAGGTGTTGAGCGTTTCTCAGGTCATTGAGATTTGCTCGTTAAAGTCAAAAAAACGGGATATGGAAAGCCCTTCGGTGAATTTCAAACAGCAATGGATCGACCTGCATCGTTCAGACTTCTGCCGATGGATAGAAGGCTACAGCACTGCCATTTGTTATAGCGATATCGCTCTTATGGTCAAGGTTCGTGACGTAACGCAACCCACTTTGATAAGCGGGTTACTGATGAAAAATACGTTTTCGAATCAAGAGTAAATTGCCTTTCAAACCATTTTATTTTCACTTTCTGTTGTGTTTTTCGGGCTAAGTTAACGCTTGTCAGGACGCCTTTTAGCATAGGGCTTCCGCTTAAACGCTTTATTTCATTCATTTTGAGAGTCTTTGTGTCGTAACGAGACAAGTTTAACAGCAACATTTTCTCTCATTTTTGTTACAGTAAAGTAACAAAGATTTTTATTCAGGGAAGCGAATAAGCACGTCGATTTAATTCCTCTCGTTTCCCTCGTATATTAGATGTAGAGCGTATGAACGAACTGATTCAATTGGCTGGCGCCATTACCTTATTGCTGTGGGGCATTCGAATGGTTCGAACTGGCTTTGAGCGAGCCTATAAAAGCCGCTTGGAAAATGCCATTCGCGTCATGACGAAGCGCCGTATACAAGCGGCTGCTCTCGGCGCGATAGCGGCGGCGGCTTTTCAATCTGGAACCGCGGTGGTGTTACTGGCCGCTGGCTTTGTTGCAACGGGTGCCCTTGGCCTGCTTCCAGCGCTGGCATTGGCCGTGGGAGCAGAAGTTGGCTCCAGTTTAATGGTCATGTTACTCAGTCTCGACTTATCTTTACTCTCTCCCGTGCTATTGTTGGTTGGCTACATTACCTTTCAAAGATCGAACAAACGCAAGCACAGATATTGGGGCCGTATCTTAATGGGGTTAGGGTTGTTGTTACTGTCACTTTCATTGGTGGCCGACACTACAGCAAAGATGCGCTCAGGCGAAGGAATGGCTTTTTTAACCAATATTTTAGCCCATGATCCGTTGTTAACTTTATTTATATTGGCGCTGTTTACCTGGTTGGTTCACTCCAGCCTTGCGGTGATTTTAATGGTGAGTCATCTTGCTATTGATGGTTCTATGCCACTTGATACTGCAATGATCATGGTGCTGGGAGCTAACATTGGCGGTGCATTACCAGCGCTGAGTTCTGGCTGGGGAGTAAGTGCAAAAGGACGTTTGATCATCATTGGCAATTTGCTAATTCGTGCTTTGGCTGTGGTGATTGGCTTAGTCATTATCTTTTTGTATAAGAGTGGTTTATTGCCACTTGAATCTTGGAATTTAACCTCTCCAATGGTGTTTCATGTGGCGATCAATCTGATTAATGCTTTGCTATTCTTATGTTGCTTGCAGTTTTGGGGCAACTTGTTAAAGAAATACATTTCACCTAATGCTGCTCAAGCCAGTTCGGCACACAAACCACTGTCTTCCGTTTATCTATCTCAGGACGACATCAATCACCCTGTTAGGGCCATGGCAAATGTGACAAATGAAACCTTGCGTGTGGCGGATCTGGCTTATCAAATGCTTGAAAATACGCCGCGTATGTTTCGCAATGGCAAACACATTAATCGAATTAAAGGTCTGGACGACGATATTGACCATATTCATAGGGAAGTGACCTATTACTTGTCAGCCATTAAAAACATTAAAACGGCGTCTGAAGACCATATAAAATGGCAAGATGCGTTCAATTTTGTCACCAACATAGAACATGTAGGCGACATTATAGAAGCCAGTTTAATACCATTAGCGCGCAAAAAGCATAAGAGTGGGATCAAGTTTTCAGCACAAGGGGAAGGTGAATTACGCGAACTCTTTATTGAGCTGTTGGAAATCTTCCGTCTAGCCCAAGCCGTGTATGTATCAAAAAGCCCTGAGTTGGCCGCGGAATTGATTGAGGCGAAACAGGTGTATCGAGACAAACTGGCCATTTACCGAGAAGAACATACGGGTAGGATTCGCAAGCAAGAAATAGAATCCTTGTCTTCTACTCAAATTCATATGGACATACTAAGAGACTTACAACGTATTTGCTCTCTGCTCATCTCAACGGGCTATCCAATATTAAAACGCCACCAAGTGTCGTAAGGAATAAAGCAATGTCTTTGCTGGAAAAGGGGAATAGCGAAAGGGCTGGCAGCTAATAATATAATCTAACGAGCATTAGCGAATATCTAAGCCCTGATCTAAGATGGAAGCTATATAGGGTGCAGACAAGTTGATAGGGCGTTTTGTCGATTCTCAATTTTTTCGAACCTTATCATGTCATTTGTACCCGTCAAATGTCAGGTAATGATAGGATCGTCAGAAGGGTTATTTTGATCTTCAGAGATGGTGTTCGTTTCCTTAAGAGCGTTAAGATGATTAGAAGCCTCTCAACACCCTCTTTTACTTTGCCTTAAATTTTCTGGGTGAAGCTAAAACAGAATGAGATAGAAATTATCATTCCCTACTTAAACGGCATAAATTCTTAAAAAGAACAGTTGAAAGACCTTGATTGGATACTAAGCTGAGACAGTCGTGCGCTTCAGAAGAGGTTTGCGAAACAAGCAAAATACATATTGATCATTTTACACTAGAAGGAGTTAGTAATGAGTTTCTTTTCAAAAGTAACGGAGTTTTTATCCGCTGGTATCGCTTCAAAGGTAGTAGATAAAGTTCTGCAGCAATGTCCAGATCGACTCACTGATGTCGACAAGGCTGAGATACAAGCGGCTATTATTGAGGTAACACGAGAACATGAAATGAAACTTCTCGAGCTCGCCAAAGAACAGGATGAAGAATTTAAAAGCCGAGTGAAAGAGCTTGAAGGAACGGCTAGTGATCTAAAAGAGTTTGGCTGGTTTGGTAGGGTTATTGTTTTTCTTCGTGGCGCACAAAGACCATTATGGGGATATTCGGTTTTATATTTGGATTTTATGGTGTTTTCAGGGCAATGGAAGCTGCATGAAATGGTTCAGCAGGTCGGCGATAACACAATAGGAACAAATATTGAGTCTGCCTTCTGGATCATCAACTTCCTTGTTCTTGGATTCTTGTTTGGTGAAAGAGCAATGAAGAATGTTTTGCCCCTTCTGAAAGGGCTACCAAATCAAAGTTATCAGCGACGCTAGTTATTAGCAGTTGTCATCATTAAGGATAAAGTTTGACAATGCCTCAGAAAGAGGTTTTAGGGGATACTAATTGCACGAAAAGCCATTGCTCACTCACTTTGTTTTGGCGTTATTGATCAAGATGGCAAGCAAGTTGGTGTAGCGAGAAGGGTCATAGGTTCTGTCACTTTTGTTTATCAAGCGGATGTGTATGTGTTTGAAGCGCATCGAGTAAAGGGTTCAGCAAACGGCTAATGTGTATTCGCTCAGAGCTGATCTGATAGTTACCTCATTTGACTTGTGTTCGTTAGTTCAGATCTGAGTTACGCTCAATGGAGTTCGATATGTCAAAGCTTGAGTTGCGTATTCCGCCTATTTTTGTGGTGCTGATTTGCCTTATTGGTATGTGGTTTACCGCTGAAGTGACGCCAGTTTTTACTGTGTCCTTTGGTGGGGCTAACCTTTTAGCGAGTGTGTTTGTCCTTCTCGGTATGATATTACCGGTTTTATCCATTATTGAATTTCGTCGTGCCAACACTACGTTGGACCCTCGCTTTCCAGAACAATCTTCTCAATTGGTGACCCGTGGCATCTTTGCCTCGAGTCGTAATCCAATTTATCTCGGTTTTGCTTTATTGTTAATCGGCATTGCTTGGTTCTTGATGAACCTGGTTGCGGTACTATGGATTGTGGCATTTGTGCTTTATATGACGCGGTTTCAAATCCTGCCAGAAGAGCGGCATATGAAAGAAAAGTTTGGTGATGATTTCCACACTTATTCATCTAAGGTAAGACGCTGGTTTTAGCGAATCAGGTTCAGCGGAGCAAGAAGATTGTCCCTTAAAAAGTCCAGCCACACTTAGCGAGGTCATTAGAAATTCAAATAACGGGCTTGCGTGTCTATGCCAAAAGCTGTGATGATATTCAGATTTTAGAGACGAGGAATGAGGATGTGTTCGAACATTCCTTCAGCTGATTAAATGGAGTTCAACGATGAAGTTTTTGGTGTTTCTTGGCAGTGTCCGTAATAGTACGCCGCCTAAGCCTGCACGTTTAGGTGAACGTGTTGCAAAGGCCTGTTTAGATTGTTTTGCCGCGCGTTTTGCTGAGCATGATATAGAACTCATTGATGCGTTAGATTATCCCATGGAGCCCGTCTTTAAACCGCATTTTGCTTATGCGAAGGGTAAAGCGCCAACAGCACTCGATGTGTTGGCGGAAAAGATTGCCGCTGCCGATGGCTATATAATGGTTAGCCCGGAATACAACCATTCTATGAGTCCTGCCTTAGCGAATTTGTTAAATCATTTTGGTAGCTCGATATTTTCTTACAAGCCAAGTGCAATCGTAACCTACTCCGCGGGTCAGTGGGGTGGGATGCGAGCCGCCGTAGGAATGAGAAGTTTTTTAGCAGAACTAGGCTGTTTGTCTGTCTCCGCTATGATTCATGTCGCCAAAGCACAAGAAGTATTTCATCAAGATGGTGCATTACAAGCAGGTGAAGAGCAAAGTGCTTGGTTTGATTACTTTGGACGCAGTTTTTATCAACTGATTTGGTGGGCGGAAGCCACCAAACAACAGCGTGGTGTGGAAGACCCTTTTACTCATGCTAAAGTGTTTAAAACTCAGCCATCGCAACGCAATGCGCCATGATGAATTTGTCATTTAAAATGAGAGCAGCCATCAAACCATTAAGTTGAATTTGCACGCACCCAAAGAAATCTATTCCCTAAATTGCCTTATCCCTTGGCGAAAGTCAGGGACTTCATTTATGACCATACTGTTTTAATATGGTCTATCTGAAGGGAGGGCGGGTGATGGTGTGTATTCTGGTGAACATGAGTATCAAAAGCATTCAATAAACTGACTCAGAGCAACTTCAAGTCGTTTGTTATTAAATCAGCCTGTCGAAATGCCATCTTGCTTGATATTTTTCAGAAGTTAAATGTCCTTTTTGACCCTATTGCTTGTCCTCGTTTATTCTTTATAGCCTTTATATAGTGATTCTTACATATTTTATAAGTGAGAATCGAAATGACGTTTAAAGACAGTATGCTGGCCTTGGTGATTCTAGTTGCCTGGGGGCTTAACTTTGTTGTGATTTCTTTTGGCCTGAGTGAAATGCCTCCTTTGTTGTTGGGAGGGTTACGTTTTCTCGTGGTGGCGGCTATTGGATGTTGGTTCGTCAAGCGACCGACTATGCCTCTAACCTTCTGGTTTGCTTTTGCTTTGCCGATTGGATTTTTGCAGTTTGCTTTCCTGTTTATTGCGATGGCGAATGGTATGCCTGCTGGATTAGCGTCTTTGGTGCTGCAGTCGCAAGCCTTGTTTACTATGGTGTTTGCTCTGCTGTTTCTGAAAGAAGGGGTACGTATTCACCAAGTGTTGGCGCTTGTCTTGGCGAGCATTGGTTTGCTAATGATTGCTTTAGTAGCGGGGGTGGGTGACATGACCTTATTTGGTTTTATCCTAACTTTGTGTGCCGCCGCGTGTTGGGCGGTGGGCAATGTTAGTGTCAAAAAGATGAGTAAAAAAGGACATCAAATGACTTTAAGTTTGGTGATTTGGAGTTCGTGGATTCCTCCTTTGCCATTTTTCCTTGCTTCTTGGTCAATAGAAGGTCCTGAGGCTATGCAAAAAGCCTTGTTTGATATCAGTTGGACATCCATTGGCGCCTTGGCTTATCTGTCTCTTATTGCGACCATTCTGGGTTATTCATTATGGGGATATTTGATAGGGCGTTATCCCGCCAGTCAGGTTGCCCCTTTAACGTTAGGTGTGCCTATTGTTGGTTTAGCCGCAGCGTCTATGATACTGGGCGAGAGTTTATTGCTGATGCAGTGGGTAGGCGTTTGTTTAGTATTAGTTGGATTATTGATGAATAGTTTTGGGGCACGTTTGTTTTATTCTGCATTAGTCAAATTAAGGGGGGTTTAACAATGCAGACAAAGCCAAGCATTCATGTGTATTTTCTGATGCTGCCAAACAGTGTTTTGCTCGATACGATTGGTCCTGCAGAAGTTTTCCAGTACGCCAATCGTTTTTGTAAGGAAGGTGAATGGGAAGGGCCGAATCCATTTAAACTACACTTTATTGGCCCAGAAGCGAATGTCGAAAATACCTTAGGCTTGACGATTCAGGTAGAGGATTTGCCTGATCCTATTCCAACAGGAAGCTGGGTGATTAGCACGGGGTTGGCGGGTAATTCTATTGAATTGACGACTCCTGAAGTGCAAAAAACCATTCATTGGTTAGCCTTACAAACGGGCTTTATTAGCCGTTATATTAGTATTTGTGCGGGTACTTTATTATTCGCAAAAGCGGGCTTATTAGCTGGGAAAGAGTGTACTACTCACCATGTCCATATCAAGGAACTTGCAGAAACCGCACCGACCGCAAAAGTATTATCGAACCGATTGTTTGCCATAGACGGCGATTTCTATAGTAGTGCTGGCGTAACTGCGGGGATTGATTTGGCGCTTTATCTGGTACAGCAAGAATTTGGCGCTCATTATGCGAGTAAAGTGGCTCGTCACATGGTGTTATTCTCTCGCCGAGGACCTAATGACCCAAGTCAGTCTCCTTGGTTAGAAAATCGTAACCATTTTCATCAAAGCGTACATCGTGTTCAAGATGCCATTCAAGTTGACCCTGCTCGTAACTGGTCGTTAGGAAATTTGGCGGACATTGCCAATTGTAGCTCTCGTCATCTTGTTCGTCTGTTTAAAGAGAGTACAGGCATTACGACTCGTGAATACATTCATAAGTTGCGCTTGGCGTTGGCTATGCAGTTTTTACAAAGCACGTCTTTGACGATTGAAGAAGTAGCAGAACAGTGTGGGTTTGATGATCCGAGACAATTTCGACGACTTTGGGCTCGGTGTCACCCAGCACCGCCTTCTTTTTATAGGTTAAAGTAATATTTTGTTGTGAACATGACTCGATTTTCCAATAAAAAACGAGCACTTGGACTCGCTTTTTATTGGAGGATGAGCAGACAGTTAAAATTGGTAGGCGGCGCTCAGGTATACGCGACGTCGTTCACCCACATAGGAACCAATTCTATCGGTAAAGCCACTGACAGCGTATTCTTTGTCGAGCAGGTTTTTCACATTAACTTGGAATTTCCAATCCTGCCAATGGGTTTGCCAAGACAAGTCGTACACTGTGTATGGCTTCACTTTTTGTCCCTGACGGTTTATCTGACCGCTGACATAGTCAGAGCCAAACGCAATGGAAGATTGCAGGCTGGGGAAGTCATAACGTGTCCAAGCGCCTAGCTGATGATAAGGGGTATTGGCAAAGCGGTCACCACTAGCGTATTGAATGCCATCATTGGCTTCTTTTACCACAGTATCATTGTAGGCGTAACTGACATTCGCTACCCAGCGTGGGGTGATATCTGCCAGTATATCCAATTCAACCCCTTTGCTACGAACCTTACCAATAGCAACCAGCATGTCGCTGTCATTAGGATCTTCCTGCAAAATATTTTCACGAATAATGCGATAAGCGGCAAGGTTAATGTTTACTCGCTTGTTCAACCAATAACTGCGTACACCGACCTCCATTTGATGACTTTCTTCTGGGTCAAATGGACCACCAACACTGCTTTGTTGATCTTCCGCGTCTTGCGGAACAAATCCACTAGAAAAGGAGGCATAGGGTTTCCAAGTGTCATTCAGGTGATAGCTACCACCAAAGCGCGTGGTGTAACCTGTGTCTTTGTATTCCTCTTCTCCGTCGCTGCTGGTGTGATCTTGGTAGTTTTCTTCAAAGCGATCAAGACGAATGCCACCCAATAAGTTTAGCTTGTTGGTCATTTGCCATTGATCCTGAGCGTAAATACCTAATCGGTTTGACGTCGTGGTTTCATCTCTATTCAAGTGCATAGTGTAAGAATTTACGTCGTCTTGCCCATAGACTGGATTGGTTAAACTCAGGGCAGACACACCATCGGCTTGATTTGCTCGGTAATAAAGAAAGCTGTTTTTTTCACGGAAGTAATCACTGCCCAGCAGCACAGTATGATTGCCCAGCTCAGCAATCAGGTTGCCTACTAAGGTGATGCCTTCACGGCTACGCACTTGATCACGGTATTGGCGCTGTGTGCTATCCACAATACCATCACTGTCGGAGTCTAGTAAGCCAACAACTTCGTGGTATTTCTGCGTTTCGGTATTTTCAAAGTAGCGTAGGGCGACATTGCTTTCTAGCCAATCATTGATGCTCTGATCGAGACGCGCTTGGAACACTTGGGCATCCAGTTCTTGGTAATCGGTTTTTTCATTATTATTCCACGAGGTGTCGGCAAGGAAATTGCCATCGTCGTCGGTGGGAATACCGCGTAAACGAGCGCCAGAAATATGTTGATGAATGTCGGTAAATTGCAGTGTTAGGCTGTTGTCTTCATCTATGTCCCAGGCATAACCAAGATCAATGATCTGATTCTGCTCTTCCACATTGTTGCGATAAGAGTCCTGTCCATCGGAATAAATGCCGACACGATAGCGCTCTGATCCATCTTCATTGATGGGGCCAGAAGACTCCCCACTACCACTGAAAAAGTCTTTGTTTCCGGCGGTTACTTGTAGGGTGTTTTGCTGCTCATAGGTTGGTTTTTTGGTGACATAGTTGATCACACCGCCGGGTTCTCCAGCCCCATAAACGGCACCAGAAGGGCCTTTCAATACTTGAACCTGCTCTATGGTGAACAGTTGCGGGATAGAAAAGTCACCAAACGGATCGCCTTTTAAGCCATCGTAGAGAATCTCGTCTTGCTGAAAACCACGCAAAGTCACGGTTGAGGGTTGATATTGCGATAGACCTGAAATAGAGCGATATAAATCGGTGATTTGTCTGGCCGCTTGATCTTCCATCAAGGTTTCCGTGATGACCTGAACCGACTGTGGCGTATTGTCCATGCTGGTCGCCGTTTTAGTGGCTAAGCTGGTTTCGTCTTCCTTGTAATAAGATAAAGCGCGACCTTGCACTTCAAGTGTTTGCAAATCGATGGAGTCATCAGTTTGTGAGGTTTCAGCCAAGGCAAGGCAAGAAAACGTGAGCACACCACATGCCTGCATCATGAGAAAGCTTTTTTTGAACATGGAAGTATCTTCTTATACCGCTAAATTAAGCGCGGTATAATAATGATTATGAGAATTGTTTTCAATTTTAAAATACTTACAAAAGCTTAATACTGGTAGTGGCATAAAAAAAGCGAGTGTTTAGACTCGCTTTTATCAACATGAAGTGAGCTGCTTACGCTTTTTCTGCAGCGGCTATGCTGGCTTTGATATAGCCTTTAAGTGTGTCTTTAAGTTGTAAGCGTTGTTTCTTTAAGCTTTCTTCCTGTTGTGTTGTCGCGGGAATAATTTCCTTTTCCATTTTTTCAATTTCGTGAGTTAAATGGTTGTATTCATTATAAAGCTTTCTGAAGTGAGCATCTTCCATTTTAAGGTCGTGGATATCGTCTTTATACTCGGGAAACTCATTGATTAAACTGTGGTCAGAAATTGGCATGTTGTCCTCCGATGCGTGTTTACTGAATCATTATGCTCATTTATAGATTAGTCGAGACGAAGAAATGGGTTCTTGATCCTTGTCAGTTTTTCTTACGTCAGTATTAATACGGTTTCTCATCCTGTTCATCGAACTGCCGAATACTACGAAATTAGGATGTTTGCTTTAGCAAGCCCCTATTTAATTGAGTTTCCGCTTGGTAGCAGACACCTTAAGGCGGCGTCGATTAACGACGGTATTTCAAAGTATAGGAGACAAGCCGCCGTCTTGCTGGTGTAATTTTAAAAGTAATTAAGGAAATGTTTGCTGATTTTAAATAGCATCACTGACATTGCTATTGCCGCTACACGGAACTCTTCGAGTTGTGACAAAACGATTGAAGTAAACAGTAGCGTGGGTATCGTGGATTGTAATTTTGTCTATCGAAAGAGCATGGAGTCAGTAATAGAAAATATGGCAGAGCCGTGCAGATATTAGTCTTGTTGGTCTTCACGCACAGGCAATCTGAGCAGATAAATGCTGACGCATATGCCGATGGTTATCAGGCCAAGAGTTGCCCAAAAACGATAAACAATGAACATGGAAATGCTCATTCCCACCCACATGAAAAGAATGGCGCGGTTGCGTGAACGTCTAGGAATACCGTCTTCGGACTGCCAATCCCGCACAATAGGGCCAAAAAATTTGTGATTGAGTAACCAGTTGTGGAAGCGCTCGGATGATTTAGAAAAGCACCAAGCGGCCAGTAAAACCAGTGGTGTGGTGGGTAATAAAGGTAAATAGATACCAATAATGCCGGTGATCAAGGAAAACCAGCCGAGTGCGAGATAGAAATATTTTTTGGCTGGCATCATAGCAAGCACCTTAATGGCAATAGGCAGTTCATAATATACTGCTGGTCCTTATTATTGTGCGACTTATTGGCCTGAATGGAAAATTGCTGACATGTCCTGCTCTGGTGTATTTTCAATACATGGCCAGCCGCCCAGTCGTTTCCAACGATTTACCATTTCACAGAATAGCTCAGCGGTTTTTTCTGTGTCGTATTTTGCTGAGTGGGCTTCAGAATTACTAAAGGGGATTGCCGCTGCCTCACAGGCTTTGGCTAATACCGTTTGACCAAAAACGAGCCCGGCTAAACTGGCAGTATCGAAGCTTGAAAATGGGTGAAAAGGATTGCGTTTTATGTCCGCACGCTCAATAGCCGCATTTAAAAAACCATGATCAAAGGCAGCATTATGACCCACTAAGATAGCGCGTTTACAACCTACTGATTTCAGTTCTTTGCGCACTTTGGAGAACATTTGTGTTATGGCTTCACCTTCTGATATATCCTCTCGACCAGGTTCAAATGGATCAATTCCAGTGAAGTCGAGGGCGGCTTTCTCAAGATTAGCGCCTTCGAATGGTTTGATTAGGAAACCTATGGTTTCATGTATGTAAAGATCACCGTTTTCATCCATTCTTAGAATGCTGGCAGCCATTTCTAATAAAGCATCGGTTTTTTGATTAAAGCCTGCGGTTTCTACGTCGATAACAACGGGTAGGAAACCTCGGAATCGATCTTTGATTTCATGGTTTGACAAATGAGGGTCCTTAATTCTGCCGCGTATTTGAGAATATCGGTATACAATAGGATGTGATGATAACACAATTGATTATGCTTGAACGAGATGTCTCAATGGGAATCACCCAACAACTTTTAATTCGCTCTGCGTTTTGTTTTGCCGCTTGTTTGTCAGTGACGCAAGTGCAAGCGTTAACCCATTATCAGTCTGGTATCACGGATTCAAAATGGTTGCTATCTGGGGACATCTTCTCTTGTAGTTTGACGCATCCTGTTGCGCACTATGGTGAAGGCCAGTTTATTAAGGAAGCGGGCGAACCGATGAAGTTTGTGTTGCAACCTCGTAACGAAAAGCTTGGCCCTGGCCAAGTCTATATTATCTCTCAAGCGCCACAATGGTCACCTGGCGTTAAGCCAGAAACCCTCGAAATTTTGCCTTACCCGGGTTATGGATTAACGGTGGAAGTCGGCGGTAAAGTGGCGGAGCGAATGTTGACCAGTTTGGATCGAGGTCGTCATCCGATTGTTGCGGGGCGTGCTTGGGAAGACAGTCGTGAAACAGTAGAAGTAGGCCTATCAAACATCAATTTTGCTCCTGCCTATAATGAATTTCGTCGTTGTTTATCAACCTTGTTGCCAGTGAATTATGATCAGATCGCCCGTACGGCAGCATTGTTTCCAATTAATGGTGTGAATCTAACGGATCGTATTAAGGCTCGTTTAGATTTGGTGGCCTTGTATGTGTCATCCGATCCAACGGTGGAATACATTTATATTGATGGTCATACAGACAATATCGGTTCTCGTCGAGACAACCGTGAATTGTCTAAATTGCGAGCGGAAAAAGTGACGGCCTACCTGTTGGAAAAAGGCGTGCCTGCTGGAAAAATTATTTCCCGTTACCACGGTGAGCGTTATCCATCGACGACCAATAATAATCCGCAAGGGCGAGAACGTAACCGTCGTGTGACCATTCGCTTAGAAAAAAATGAGTTGGATTAGGCAAGTTATCAATTTTACGTTGGCTTAAATATTTTATAATAGATATGTCAGCATTTTTGGAAGCCCCATTTGATCACAAAATATCGGTGACAATGGGGCTTTTTACTTGCTAAGCCTGTAGTGAAAATTTAAACTTAGCTCCCTTTTTTAAAATTATTTGCGCCGCCGTGTAGTGGTTTGAAAGCATTGGCGTGGGAGCGCGAGCTCGTTGAGGAGAATAGAAATAATGTCTGACGTGAAGAAGGTAGTGCTTGCTTATTCAGGCGGCCTTGATACTTCTGTGATCGTGAAGTGGCTTCAAGAAGAGTATAACTGTGAAGTGGTGACCTTTACCGCTGACCTAGGACAGGGTGAAGAGGTTGAACCAGCTCGCGCGAAAGCTCAAGCGTTGGGTATTAAAGAAATCTACATCGAAGATTTGCGCGAAGAATTTGTTCGCGATTTTGTTTTCCCTATGTTCCGAGCGAACACTATTTATGAAGGCGAATACCTACTGGGTACGTCCATCGCACGTCCTTTGATTGCGAAGCGTTTGATTGAAATCGCTAACGAAACCGGTGCCGATGCTATTTCTCACGGTGCGACGGGTAAAGGTAACGATCAGGTACGTTTTGAATTGGGTGCCTACGCACTCAAACCTGGTGTAAAAGTGATTGCCCCTTGGCGTGAGTGGGACCTAACGTCTCGTGAAACTCTGATGGCTTACTGTGAAAAACATCAGATTCCTGTGGATTTCTCTAATAAGAAGAAAAAATCTCCTTACTCTATGGATGCGAACTTGCTTCACATCTCATACGAAGGTGACTTATTGGAAGATCCTTGGACAGAAGCGGAAGCCGACATGTGGCGTTGGTCTGTGTCGCCTGAAGAGGCACCAAATGAGCCGACTTACCTTGAAATTGGTTACGCGAAAGGGGATCCAATTTCCATCAATGGCGAAGCTATGTCTCCAGCAACTATCTTGGCAACCCTGAACAAGATTGGTGGTGAAAATGGCATCGGCCGTGTAGACATCGTTGAAAACCGTTTTGTGGGTATGAAAGCCCGTGGTTGTTATGAAACACCTGGCGGCACCATCATGATGAAAGCACACCGTGCGATTGAGTCCATTACTCTTGACCGCGAAGCGGCGCACTTGAAAGATGAGATCATGCCGCGTTATGCGAAAATCATTTATAACGGTTTTTGGTGGTCTGAAGAACGTCGCATGATGCAAGCTTTGATCGACGCGTCTCAAGAGCACGTTAGCGGTACGGTGCGTCTAAAATTGTACAAAGGCAACGTAGAAGTCGTCGGCCGTCAGTCGCCAAACAGTTTATTTGATAGTTCGGTTGCTACCTTTGAAGACGATGCTGGTGCTTACGATCAGAAAGACGCCGCTGGCTTCATTAAGTTGAATGCTTTGCGTATGCGCATTGCGGCACAAAAAGGTCGTGGTTTCTTAGACGACAAATAAGAGAGCAGTGAGACGTTTCTAAGGGTCTCACGCTGAATTAAAAAACGCTCCATACCTTTCGGTTCGGAGCGTTTTTTATTCTTTGTCCAATCGGTCAGAATTTGCTAACTTATGGCATAATTAAATTGAAGAGTGTGGCTGCATGTTCAGTGTTATTGAACTAACACTCAAGCCAGATGCCTTGCTGAAGGAAAAATCTTATGACGATTTATAACGTTGGCTCGATCAATCTTGATCATGTTTATCAGCTTGATCATTTTGTGCGTCCTGGTGAAACCATGGCCTCTGATGATTATCAATGTCTGTTAGGCGGTAAAGGCGCAAACCAATCGGTTGCTTTAGCTAGGGCGGGCGCGGATGTGAAGCACGTTGGAGCGATTCATCACGCTAATCAAACGATTCTTAGTCAGTTGCAATCCCTTGGGGTCGATACTCAATTGATTGCCAAGACAGATGTTCCGACAGGTCATGCTATTATTCAGTTAACCAAGCAGGCTGAAAACGCAATTATTTTGTATCAAGGTGCCAATCATGCGCTGACTGAGCAGCAAATTGATGAGGTATTACAAAGTGCTCAAAAAGGCGATTGGGTGTTGTTGCAAAACGAAACCAATCTGATTGAGTACGTGATGCAAAAAGCCAAGCAATGTCACCTAAAAGTGGTGTTTAATCCTGCTCCTATGGACGTGGATTTGACCAAAAAAGTATTGTCATTAGTGGATTTGTTGATCGTCAATGAAGTGGAAGCCATGGATCTTATTGGTACGCAAGACATTGCCTCGACGATTGAAGCATTTCCTAAAGCCCACCCAGATTTAGAAGTGTTAATGACTTTAGGTAAAGATGGCGTGTGCTACTTTAACGATCAACAAGCATTGCAAGTGGAAGCTTTTTCCGTGGAGGCTGTGGACACCACGGCCGCAGGAGATACTTTTATTGGTTTTTGTTTGTCTGCAATCATGGCTGGCGAATCAATGGCTAACGCCATTCGCTGTGCCTGTGCCGCATCTGCTATTTGTGTCACGCGCTTAGGTGCGGCGTCATCCATACCTACACCGCAAGAAGTCAGTGAGTTTCTTGCATCAAAAAATGATTAGCAACACCCGTTTAATAGAGGAACAGGCTAGTATGGCTCGTAAAATTATTATCGATACGGATCCGGGCATTGATGATGCGATGGCGATCTTTTTTGCTTTCCAAGCACCACAAATTGAGGTGTTGGGCTTAACCACTACTTTTGGCAATGTGCCGGTGGATTTGGCTACCCAAAATGCGATTACCTTGACGGAAATTGCCAAAGTCGATGTGCCTGTTGCCAAAGGGGTTGCCGTACCAAGCGTGATTGCACCTCGTCCTCATCCTGATTTTGTTCATGGTAAAGATGGCTTCGGTAATATCGATTGGCCAGCGCCACAAGGCCAGGCGGTTGACAAAAGTGCGGCACAATTTCTTGTCGACACAGTGCGCGAATACCCTGGTGAAGTCACTATTGTTGCCTTGGGGCCTTTAGGGAACTTAGCGAAAGCTTTGGAACTGGATCCTGACGTGGCGAACTTGGTGGATGAAGTGGTGTTAATGGGCGGTACAGCGATTGAATATGGCAATGTATCACCCGTAGCGGAAGCCAATATTATGAATGACCCACACGCTGCAGACAAAGTGTTTACTGCGCCATGGCAGGTTACCATGATAGGTTTGGATGTGACTCATCAAGTCTTGTTGGATAACAATGTCCTTGAGCGAATCCGTGCGGCGAACCCAGTGCAGGGTGGCTTCCTATACGATTGCGCGCAACATTACATCAATTTCTACAGCAGCCGTTTTGATATGGATGGCTGTTATTTCCACGATGCCTCAACCATTGCTTATGTGATGGACCCAAGTATCTTTGGTGTTGAAACTGGTGCCATTCGTGTCGCTTGCGAAGGCATTGGCATTGGTCAAACCATCTTTGCGCCTGAAGGTATGACCTTCCCAGAGCCTCATTGGACAGACGTGCCTATGACCCAAGTTTGTATGGAAGTGGACAGTGATAAGTTGCTGAAGCTGTTTGAGGCAACCTTGTCTTAATTTATTGATTTGAAAATATTTAAAGGCATAAAGGTGCAAATCTTTATGCCTTTTGTTTTTTTGAATTTATATTATTAAATGGCATCAAATGGACAGACTCTTGATAGAGTTGACAATGACACTCTATGGAATAAGGCTAGAAATCTTATGACGAATACCAGCATGAACCTTCTAAATGATCTAGTAAATAGTCCTTCTTATCAGGAGGCAACCAGTTTGGCACTAAGTTCGGATGAACTTAGTCAGTCCTTGCTGGCTGAGGCTGAGTGGGCTGAAAACAATAAATTGGCGGGTATAGGTCATGCTTTGCTGGTGATCATATTAGGCCTAATGGCTGGGAACCTCATTGGCAGCTTGTTGGCTGAGCTCAATATTTATCAATATGTTTCTAAATTAATGTATTTCTTTTTACTGGTCATTGGCTATTTATTGTCTATTGTTGGCGCCTGTTTCGTGTTGTTTAAAAGTTTTAAGGTGTATCAAAACAGAAAGCTGTCTTTGCTCGCTGCGTACCTGAATAAGAAGGGTTTGGCATTTAATAAAAATATCAAACTGATGACAGTTGATGGGCTGGTAAATCTGGAATATAACATCTCCCAAGCCCAGCAGGGTGACAGCGAGGCGTTATTGCAACTGTCATTAGCATTGTTAGAAGGTCGTTATATAAAAGCCAATTTTAAAGTGGCGTTGGCCTTGGCTGCGATTGCTGCAGATCTTAATAATAGCCGGGCAGCTTACCTTGTCGCACAAGCCTTTGATGGCAACCTTGATGTGAAACTCGATGCCAAAGAGTCATTAGCTGATGACAAGTCGGTTTATATGGACTTCCAAAGCCACCTTTTCTGGTTGCAAAAGGCGGCGGAGTTAGGCTCTTACAAAGCAAAGTCTGAGTTGGCTAAGAAGGAGGTGCCTGATTCGCTAGTGGCTAAATCGACTGCGGATCTGGTTCGCATGGCTTTAGTTGAGTAGAGATATTATTGACCTAGATTGAATTTTGATTGGTTTCGTCTCGTCTCGTTGCGATATCTTGTATTAATGAGAGCTATGATATTCAACGTATTGTTTGATAAAGTCCACATCGCTTTTGGCAATGGTGTGGAATTTGAATTTTAAAAAATGCTTATTACGCTCGTTGAGTATGTCTAACTCTGGGTCGCATAATACCTTGATCAACTTACGTCTACCCTCGTGCATGGCCTTTAGCTCTAGCTTCACCATTTTTGAGCCTTCCACCCCTGATGGGGCTTCAATTTCAATCATTTTAGTGGATATGTTTGTGCAATTGATGGCCATGACTTTACCATTAATCAGAAACATTGAGCCCGTCCAATAGCATCGAACATAGGGTGAGTGAGTGATAGACATAATGCGTTCCCTTCTCGCGTTAACTGTCAATTTGCGGCGACGAGACAGTATAATGTAAGTTTTTTGGTGTGAAAAGGAAAGAAAGACAATAGGTTGAAATTCTTTTTATATTTTCAACTAATTGATTTGAATATGTTTTTTTTATTTTAACAGATGGAGCTAATGCTTTCGCCAAGAGCGTCGATTAAGCTGCTCATTTCATGCGCTTCTGTGGTGAAAGGTGGTGCTAATTGAATGGTATCGCCACCATAGCGCACGTAATAGCCTTTTTCCCACATGGATATGGCGATTTGGAAAGGACGTTTTGCAGGTTCGTCGTCTATTGCTGCTAAGCTAATACCGGCGGCAAAACCGTAATTACGAATATCTGTAATGGCGTCGCTTGCTCCTTTAAGTGAATGAACATGCTGTTCCCAACTAGTACTCATCTTGTTGACACGTTCAATTAGGCCTTCTGTCTTAATGGTTTCTAATGAGGCTAAGCCAGCCGCACAAGCAATAGGGTGAGCCGAATAGGTATATCCGTGAGGCACTTCTAACATATAGTCAGGGCCGCCGGTTTCCATAAAGGTATCGTAGATTTCTTGCTTGAAGACCGCTGCTCCCATAGGTATGACGCCATTGGTAACTTGCTTGGCCAGGGTGATGATATCAGGCGTAACACTAAAGGCTTCAGAGCCAGTTTTCGCACCCATACGACCAAATGCGGTAATCACCTCATCAAAAATCAATAGAATATTGTGCTGATCGCAAATCTCCCGTAAACGTTGTAAATAGCCTTGTGGTGGCACTATCACACCGGCGGATCCAGACATGGGCTCTACAATAACCGCTGCAATGTTTGAGGCGTCGTGCATAGTGATTAGATTAATTAAATCCTCAGCACGTTCTTTGCCTTGCTTGGCCATGCCCTTACTGAATTCTGTGCCTGGAACTTGAGTATGAGGTAGGTGATAAGCCTCGAGACCTTGTCCATATAAGGTGCGATTTGCTGGAATCCCGCCTACGCTAAAACCCGATATGCCGGCACCATGATAGCCTTTTGCCCGACCAATGAACTTAGTTTTGGTGCCCATGCCTTTTTTACGCCAGTAAGCGCGTGAAATTTTCAGCGCAGTATCAACAGATTCGGAACCTGAACCAGTAAAAAAAACACGATTAAGGCCTTCTGGCATAAATTCAATGATCTGTTCTGCCAGTTGGAAGGATTTATCATGACCAAATTGAAACGCGGGCGCGTAGTCTAGCTGTTTAACTTGCTTGCTGACAGCCTCTACTATGCTAGGAACGGCGTGACCTAAACCACAGGTCCATAAGCCAGATAAACCATCAAAGATCTGACGACCATCCGCATCAGTGTAGTAACGGCCAGCGGCTGCCGTCAAAATACGAGGGTCTTTTTTAAATTGACGATTGCCTGTGTAGGCCATCCAATGGGCGTCAAGTTGAGCTTTTGAAAGCTTGGTTTTAATGGTTTGGCTCATGACATTGTCCCCATCAGAATAGCAAATAGTAGGATCATCATGCCCTGGTCGAATGGTTTAGTAAATTTGTAATTATTTAATCTTACGTAATCATTTAGTTAATTTAATATTGATTTAGTTTGTTGATAAAAATGGATTTTATCATTTCAATTGTTTCCTTATCTTTTTTAGCTACTTTGCTTTTAAATTAAGAATTATTGCCTTTATAACATTTCCATTGATTGATTTTTTCAATTTCTCCTTAAAATGGAAATGATCCCCAATGATTGGGGCTCATATTCACCTCGGAAAATTGGAAAGAAGCAGTCGGATTGTCTCAGCCAGTCTTGACATATTTTCTTATCACTTTTAAGTGAAGAATTATAAGGGTGACATTTATAAAGGCCTTTTTAATGAAGCGATAGGGTGTACTGATGAATAATTGCCCATACGGCTTAGGTCTGATGAGAAGATGAAGCGATTTGGTTGTGTCATTTAGTGAAGGTTTTTTTTCTCTTTTTTGAGTTATTCAAAAATGCCCAAAGGCAATAGGAGAAAACTCATGATGAATGAGACTAAGTGTTATCCCAATTATTTGGCTAAAAAAGTGAACGCACATTTACAACGATATAAGGAAGAATGGGGGGGGGAGCATATTATGCATGGGCTTATCCCAACTTCACTTTCTCTGAAATTGATTAGTAATGACTATCTTGCATTAGCAAATCATCCTGATATTCTCAGCGCACAACGTGAGGTATTAGACGGCATAGAAGATACTGTTGTTATGTCTTCCATTTTTCTGCATGGAGACAATCCACAGCTAAACTTTGAAAAGCGTATGGCGGATTTTATGCAAGCAGATGAGACGGTACTTTGTCAGTCTGGCTATAACGCTAATATTGGCTTGGTTCAGGCGATTGTCGAGGGGGCTGAAGTGCCCATTTACATTGATATGTTGGCGCACATGTCATTGTGGGATGGGACGCATTTTAGCAAGGCCTCGGTTTATCCATTCCGTCATAATAGTGTTGAGCATATGGCAACATTGGTGAAACAACATGGCCCAGGTTTGGTCATGGTGGATTCTGTTTACAGTACCAATGGCAGTGTTTGTCCACTCAAAGAGTTAGTGGAAACCGCATTTGATTTAGGTTGTTTGTTATTGGTGGATGAGTCGCATTCCTTGGGCACCCATGGACCCCAAGGTCGTGGTTTGGTGGTGGAATATGGTTTGCAGGACAAGGTCATGTTCCGAACCGCCAGTTTGGCAAAAGCTTTTGCAGGCCGTGCCGGAATAGTGAGTTGTCCAAAAGGCTTTGCAGAATACTTTAAATTTACATCAAAACCCGCGATTTTTAGTTCTGCTCTTTTACCTTATGAAATTGCGGGTTTGAACGCGACCTTAGATTTAATATTGGTTGCTGATGAGAGTCGTAAACAGTTGGTACTGAATGCCAATTATTTAAGGCAATCCTTGAGTAATTTAGGCTATAACACGAGAGCTTCTGAATCACAAATTATTGCTATTGAGTCAGGAACGGAGTGGCAAACCAAGGTATTAAAAGACGTGTTAGAGGCCAGGGATGTGTTTGGTTCCGTTTTTTGTGCGCCCGCCACAGCGAAAAATCGAGCGTTAATGCGTTTGTCTGTAAATTCAGGATTAACGATTAACCAGTTGCATAAAGTCGTTCAGGTCTTCAAAGAGATTAGAAAGGATATTAGCTTAGATCAATGGCGTTCAACGAGGAGGATGTCGACTGAATATCTAAAGACATCAGTTGCTTAATGTTTTAAGAAAACACTATTCTGCGAGAGGGCTAGGCTTGTCATCTCGCAGAATTCGTTCGTAATTATCTACTAATATTCGCATTAGGAGACTTTTTGTTTAGGGGTAATCATATTGCTTTCTTCTATAAAAGCCGCTAAGTAGCTTTCTTCGCCATCAATTGTAATGCATGGGTAAAAGAAGTCTTGCCAATTTTCCTCAATGTTTGGGTGATAAAAACCGTCCAAACTGGGGAACAATGGGATGCTAGTAGGCTGATCTAATGATTTTAATAACTCTGACGGTGCTTTGGCGTCGCTTGCAATTTCTTTGTGAACCTTGATGTCTTCTTTAGTGAGTAGCAACAAGCGATAACGTTTTCCAGATTTATCCAAGAGTAAAAAGTCAGCTGAGGCGGGGCTCAATTCGGTATGTAAGTGGTATTCTACAATGTTTTTTTGTTGCATCAGAGAAAAGAAATAATCCACAACCGCAGAGTCCTCAACCAGAGGGGATTGTAAAGTTAAACCTTCTCGAATGACTCTGTTCATGTCATTGAAGTAATCCTGTTGGTATTTTTCAATTAATTGGTTTATCTGCGGGAGAACGTCTTGCACATTTTTTTTCAGATAAAAATCAATCACCTTATTATTCAGTGCTTCAATGGCAATGTGTTCGTCTGCGACACCGGTCAAGAGGACTTTTTTTATATAAGGGTTATTAATGGCCTTACAAACATCTAATCCATTGTAATCTGAGCCTGGCATGGCGTAGTCCGTAATTAGCACGGAAGGTTCCGAAAAACGTTGTTTATTAAGGGTTTTGTGTAAGATGGACCTGCTATCAAATTTATAATGGTAAGTTGAATCGTTTAAGAACCATTGGTTGTCTTTTTCCAATGCCGGATGATGTTGTATGTTATCATTAATAAATTGAATGGCTTGTTGCGGTTGAACAAAGCTCTTATAGATAGTATCTGCTTCTAATGCTAAAGGGATACTATCGAGAAAGGCTTGGTGATCATCTAAGAAGACCACTGTGGTAGGGTGAAAATACGCATTAATTTTTTTTTGATTAGGTTGAAGCATCATTCAAATTCCATCTTTGTTGTTACTTTCTTTTTATGGATCGGGGAAGCTTAAAGTAAATTCAGTGTACTCCCCGAGCTTAGAATCGCATGTAATGTCAGCATTAAAACTGGTTAACACTTTTTTGCAAAACGCCAAACCGATGCCAGTACCGGCTCCTTTGTCCAAATTGGCAGAGGAATAAAAACTCTCAAAAATAGATAGCCTATCTTTTAATGAGATGCCTTTGCCATTGTCTCTACAAGACAGGCAATTTCTATTATTTTCTTTTTTAAGGTTAATTTCAATATTGGCTTCTGAGGTGCTATTTGTAAAGACCAGAGCGTTTTTTATTAGGTTGAATAGCACATGCATCATGAGTAGATCAGAACCGAAAAATTGAAAGTCTTCATTAAGATTCGTAGTGACTATATTTCTTTCATCTTGCGAATCAAATGGATAGCGCTCAATTGCTTGAGTCACTATATCTGCCATGGAGAAATACCCGAATTCCTCTTGATTGATTTTTGATTTGCCTAAATTCATGAGAAGCATGTCAATGATCGTATTGGAATGCAGGACTTCGTTCTTAATTTGATCCAAAGAAGCATTGAGAATGTCGAAAGTATTAGATTTCATTGGCTGCTTGAGTAGTTTGTGTTTTATGGCTAGCTCATAGGCATTGAACAATTCTGGTAGGTATCGTTTTAAACCATGAGCATGGTTGTGAATGGTCATCAGAGGGGTTCTCAGTTCATGGGAAATTTCTGCCCCGACAGCAGCTAAAACTTTTAGCTTTTCTTGCTTAAGTTGAACGGATTTGTAATTAAAAATACTTCCAGTGAAGATTAAGAATAAATAAATGGGCAATTGTATTAAAAAATTGTTCAATTGTAGGGCATTTGATTCTAAAAAATAGACAGATAAAGCAAGTAAAGAGCCAAAAAAATACATGAAAATGACTAAAGCCCAATCATAGGCTACTAATATAAGTAAACTTAATCCTGCCATTGTGGACATGGCCCAGACAATGTTTCCTTGATTCATTAATAACATGAAGGTAAAGAAAAAAGATAACCCATAAAGCATGATAATTAACCAATATATAGGTATGTAGGGTTGCAGGTAACTTGGCCAGTGTCTAATAAAGGCGAATCCCAAAAATAGCATGCTGCCGATTAAACGTAGTGTTAGGTTTTCATAAGGTTGTGGAAAGAGGTCGTTCCAAATCCAGTAGTATAAAGGGAAACCGAACACGCCAACTAAGCCTATGGCAAAGGCATGAGGTTTAGAGTACTCGACACTTGTGATGAGTGATGTTTTTAAGCGGATCATTATTAGATAAAAAAGGACTTTTATCGTTCGCACTTTCTTAGTCTTCCTTGAAACAATCAGTTTAAGATGTTGTTTTATATAAATTAAATAATTATTCTGGCAACAATGGCTTGATGTTTGCCATAAATGATAAGGATAGCTTAGATCTGGCTTTGAACTTCCATGCTATTACAGTCAGTTTGTTATGACAACGGTTTGCTTAACAGCATGGCTCTTTGTAGGGGTGAGTAGATTAATAGAAAAGACATTAGAATTAACAAGAGGTTTTTTCTTTAAATTCGCATAAATCTTCAATAATACAAGCGTCGCATTTGGGTTTGCGGGCGACACAAATATAACGACCATGCAAGATTAACCAATGATGGGCGTCGAGTAGGAATTCTTTCGGGACAAAACGCAGTAACTTTTCTTCTACTTCTAAGACGTTTTTGCCTGGGGCAATCTTGGTCCGGTTTGAGACGCGAAAAATATGTGTATCTACCGCCATCGCAATTTGACGAAAGGCAGTATTTAACACCACGTTTGCCGTTTTACGACCAACACCCGGAAGAGCTTCAAGGGCTTCCCGCGTTTCAGGCACTTGGCTGTTATGTTGTTCAACAAGAATCTGACAGGTTTTGATGGCGTTTTCGGCTTTGGCGTTAAACAAGCCGATGGTCTTAATGTAATTTTTTAAACCATCAACACCCAAGGCCAGCATGGATTCAGGTGTATTCGCAACAGGAAAGAGCTTACGCGTCGCTTTGTTGACACTAACGTCAGTAGCTTGAGCAGAAAATAACACGGCAATTAACAGCTCGAAAGGGGAGCTGTATTCTAATTCAGTGACAGGATTGGGGTTTTCTGCTCGTAGTCGAGAGAATATTTGGTGTCGTTTATCTTTATTCACCTAATGACCTTTAACTTTCTGTTGATTTCACTGATTTATCCTGTCACACGCACGCGTTTCGATTCTGCAGGGCCTGCTTTGGCTTTGGCGGCGGCAATACGTTGCTTTTCTTTTTCATCGAAATAGTTTTTGCCAGCTATGAGTAAGCCTAAACCAATGAAAGCACCAGGTGGTAAAATAGCAAACAGCACATTCGGGTAATTCTGGAAAACCGTGATTTTCCAGTTCAGGGCCATATCGCCGAACAGTAAATGCATGTCGGAAAACAGGGTGCCTTGACCAATAAGCTCACGCATGGCACCTAAGGCCACCAAAATCACCATAAAGCCCAGGCCCATCATGAAACCATCAATCGCCGATGGTAAAATAGGATTTCGGCTGGCAAAGGCATCCGCACGCCCTAAGATGGCACAATTGGTCACTATCAGCGGGATAAAGATACCGAGAATCTGATACAGCTCATAAGTATAAGCCTGCATAATGAGTTCAATACAAGTCGTGAAAGAAGCAATGATCATTACGAATGCGGGTAAGCGAACTGCATCAGAAACATAGTTACGAATAATGGATACTGCGATGTTAGAGCCGACTAACACCACTAGGGTCGCGAGGCCAAGTCCCAGCGCATTGACGACGGTACTGGTGACCGCCAACATGGGGCACAAGCCAAGTAGCTGCACCAAGGCTGGGTTGTTCTTCCAAATGCCGTTGTAGATGATCTCGGCATAGTTGGTTTTAGGCTTGGTTTCTTGTACGTCTGTGGTGGCCGCTTCTGCACTCATACTTTTGCCTTATCAACGCGCTAACAGCGCGTCCTTGTTTTGATCAAAATAAATTAATGTATTTTTCACGGCTCTTACCACCGCTCTTGGGGTGATAGTTGCACCAGTGAATTGGTCAAAATCACCGCCGTCTTTTTTCACCGCCCAACCGGATAGCTCCGGGTTGGTTAGGGATTTGTTGGCAAAACTGAGAATCCAAGGGGATTTCTTTAGATCTACCTTATCGCCAAGGCCAGGGGTTTCTTTGTGACTGATCACACGACTACCTGTTACTACGCCATCACGATTAATTGCCACCAACATATCCAGATTGCCATTGTAGCCACGAGTGGCGGTCGTTTCGAAGATAATGCCTGTCACTTCACCGTCTTTTCTGGCGATATGAATCTTGGTGCCAGTTTCACTGCCCAACAAAGGGTCTACCGGTAATACGGCGGTGTCTTTAGTTAAGTCATTATCGTACAAATCAGCAGGCAAAATTTCATTAAAGGCGGAGATTTGCGCTTCAAGAATATTATCTTTAATGGTGTGATCCGTCAGTTGATGGGTCACAGCAATCAAGCCCGCAGTTAATACCGCATAAATGCCAAGGCCAAGGCTGTTACGTCGAATCGAAGCAAGGATGTCCATTTATTTGTCCTCCCCGAATTTCAGACCTTTTTTGGCTTTACTGTGACCGTAACTGCGTGGCTGAGTGTAGTAATCAATGAGCGGCGCAGCAAAATTCATTAACAGCACACCAAATGCCACACCATCAGGATAACCGCCCCAGGTGCGAATGATGTAAATGAGAATGCCAATACCCAAGCCGTAAATCAGCTTGCCGCGATTACTGGTACAAGAAGACACGGGGTCGGTGGCAATAAAGAAGGCACCAAACATGGCCGCCCCTGTCGCTAAATGGAAAGCGGGGGAAGCAAAGTGGCCTGGGTCGATGACATAAAACACACCCGATAGGATCAATAAACCCGATAAGAAAGCCACTGGCGTATGCCAAGTAATGATGCGCAGCCAAATTAACGCCAAGCCGCCAATGAGATAAGCAAGGTTGACCCAAAGCCAAGCATTGAGGCTGGCAGCCTGCAGAGCAGGGATGCTATTAAAAGCGGTTTCGCTATCGAGCAAGTCCTTGTGTTTAAAGCCGTCTAGTGGTGTCGCCATGGTGTAACCATCAATACTGGGCAAATGATGAAAAATGGCTTGCAGGCTCTGCATGAAAGACAAGGTCTCACCTGAAGTGGTAAGGCTAGTATGACCAAGCCATTGACTCATGGGAACTGGGAAAGAGACCAAGACAATGGCATAACCCACCATGGCTGGGTTGAATGGGTTATTGCCCAAACCACCGTACAATTGTTTGGCGAAAATAATAGCAAAACCAACCGCGGTGACTGTGACCCACCAAGGTACAGCAGGAGGTAGGGCAATGCCTAATAATACCGCTGTTAACAAGGCACTGTAATCTTTAAGAAAGAAGGCTACTGAGCGTTTGCGGATTAATAGAATCACCGCTTCGCTGGCAAGGGCAGTCAAACAAGCAATGACAATATTGATCAGGGTGCCAAAACCAAATAACCAAGTCTGCACTAGGATACCCGGCACGGTCGCCAAGATAACCATTTGCATCACCCAAGAAGTGCGATGGCCTGCACGTTGCGCGTGGGGAGACGATATTCTCAATAATGCCATTTATTGACTCTCTTGCTGTTTCATCAGTTGCTCAAGCAAATGTTCCGCTTGTGCTTGCTTATCTTTTAGTTGAGCGATTTCAATTTGAATTTGTTCGGCATTGTCTGCTTCCACATCAAGCTTTTTCGCCAGTTTATTGGCCTGTGCTTTCGCCAAGGCAGCGGCAATTTTTTGCTGTTTAATTTGCTCTGCCAAACTGGCTTCAGGTGCTTTTTCATTCACCTGATCTACATTGTTTTGATTTGACGTTGCAGCATCCGATGTAGATGCCTCAGACGATTCTAGTTGCGCCAATTTTTGCTGAGCCTCAAGCAATTTTTGTGGCCATTCAGAAGTCTGAATTTCCGCTTCGCTCTTACCTTGCTCTTTTAATAAGGCAATGTTCTTTTCCGCCTTCTTAATACTGGCTTTGGCGATAGCCAGATCAATCTTGCGTTTTTTATCCTCATCCGCATTAGACGGTGCTGCAGCTTGTGCTTGATCCGCCGAGGTTGATGGTTCAACTAAAGGCTTTTCGACTGCTGTCGTTGATTCTAGTTGCGCCAGTTTTTGCTGAGCCTCAAGTAATTTTTGGGGCCATTCAGAGGCCTGAATTTCCGCTTCGCTTTTACCTTGTTCTTTTAATAAGGCAATGTTCTTTTCCGCCTTCTTAATACCAGCTTTGGCAATGGCGAGATCGACTTTGCGCTTTTTGTCTTCGTCTGCCGAAGTGGTAGTGTTTTCCTCCGGTTTGGCTGGTGCTTTCGGTTGCGAGCCTGGGTTAGCCAAAGCTTTCTCTAGCTCAGCCGCTCTTTGTTGAGCTTCTTTGAATTGCTGACGTAAGGTGTCTAGCTCAGGCGCTTGCAGCTCTTCGGCCTTTTTAAGGGCTTTTTCCACTTTTTTCACCGCCGCTTTGGCAATGGCAGCATCAATTTTGAGCTTTTTAAGCTCATCGCTGTTGGCTATCGTTTCACCACTGGCAGGTTGGGTGGCAGCTTTTCCACTTGTTTGCGCTTGATCTAATTTGGCTTGAGCCGCTTTTTGCTGTGCTTCCAAGTCGGCCACTTTTTGTTTTAAATCAGCGTCATCTGGTGCTTCAGCTAGCTGCTTTTGGGCTTTTTTCAACTTCACGCCAGCGAGCGCTAGGTCGACTTTGGCTTTTTTCAATTCGTCGCTGTTGTCACCGGATGCTGCTTTCGAGCTTGTTTGAGCGGGTGAGGTGCTCGCGGCTTGATCCAATTTGGCTTGGGCCGCTTGTTGTTGCGCTTGTAAGTCTGCGACTTTTTGTTTCAAGTCCACATCGTCTGGCGTTTCGTCTAGTTGTTTTTGTACCTTTTTCAGCTTCACGCCCACTAACGCCAGATCCACTTTGGCTTTTTTCAACTCATCGCTGGCATTGTCTTGTGCACTAGAGACTGCTTTCGCCACAGGCTCTGCTACAGCCAATTTGGCCATTTGTGCCTCCAAGTCTTTAACTTGGTTAGCTTGATCCGTCACTTGCAACTGAATGCTGTTGATTTCTTCAAGATGTTCGTTTTCTTGCGCGCTAAGCAATTGCTTCTCAAGCTTCTTCAATTTGGTCTTGGCAATGGCCAAATCCACCTTGAGCTTCTTGGCTTCGTCGTTTGCTGCAGGTGCCGTGCTGACTGTTGCTTTTGCTGCCGCTTTGTTCGTGTCCTTAGCGGGAGCCGGTTTTTGACGAGCGAGGCGCTTGGCTTCTTTCTCAGCCGCTTCCGCTTCTTGGCGAGCTTTACGCGCCTCAAAGCGTTGCTTAGCAAGATCCGCTTTGACTGCGGACTCGCGGGCTTCTCGAATGCTGCTCTTGGAATGACGATAATATTGCACCAAAGGAATACTACTTGGGCACACATAGGAGCAAGCGCCACATTCAATGCAGTCAAACAAGTTGTGATGTTCGGCTTTCTCATGTTCTTGGCTTTTGCTAAACCACAGCAATTGCTGTGGCAATAAGCTCACAGGGCAGGCTTGTTCACACATACCACAACGAATACAAGCTTGCTCTGGTGCCGGTGGCGGTAATTCTTGTTGAGTGGCTGCCAAAATACAGTTGCTGGTTTTCACCACAGGAACTTGTGTGGAATCTAGGGTAAAGCCCATCATAGGACCACCCATTACCAAGCGGTGCAGCTTGTTGTCTTGGAATTCGGCGTACTCCAATAAGTGAGAAACAGGCGTGCCCAATAATACTTCGACGTTTTGTGGGGCGTTAAGGGCATCGCCAGTCAAGGTCGTAAAACGCGAGATCAAAGGCTTTCCAAGATAAATAGCATCGTGAACGGCCACACAAGTACCGATGTTTTGACACAAAATGCCAATGTCGGCTGGGTGCTGACCGCTCGGTACTTCTTTGCCTGTCAGCAGTTGGATGAGCTGTTTTTCACCGCCTGACGGATATTTTGTTGGCACCACTGCGACTTTGATGGTGCTGTTGCGCTCGTCTAATAAGTCGTTGAGTAACTTGATAGCGGTTGGTTTGTTGTCCTCGATGCCGATAACCACTTGGCTGGCGCTAACCAAATGTTGTAACACTTCGATGCCTAGGATTAATTCCAAAGTGCGTTCACGTATCAACATGTCATCTGCTGTGATGTAAGGCTCACACTCAGCGGCGTTGATGATGAAGTGTGTCAATGGTGACTTGTTGGCGCCTTGAAGTTTTACTTGTGTTGGGAAGCCAGCGCCCCCCATACCGACAATGCCTTTTTCAGATAGGAAAGCCAGAATGTCGGTGCGGTTTTGTAATTTCCAGTCGACTAACGGTTCTAATGCCTGCCATTCTTCTAAGCCATCTGGCTGCAGAATAATGCAGAGATCGCTCAAGCCAGAAGGGTGCGCAATCAAACGGTCTTCAATGGCGACAATGGTGCCAGAAGTCGGAGCGTGTAAAAAGCTGCTCAAAAAACCATTATTTATCGCAATGGTTTGGCCCTTTAAGACTTTATCACCGATTTTGACCAAAGGACGGGAGCTTTGACCTATGTGTTGTCCAAGCGGCAAAATCAGTTCTTTTGGTAAGCTAGGATGACCAAGTGGCAATTGCAGTGACTGAGTTTTGTTTTCGGGGGGATGAATGCCACCATGAAACGAGAAAATATCAAAGGTTTGCATCAGTGGGCTGCCTCCGTTTGACGGTCGGTGGCAATAATATTCAATGAGGTGGCAGCAACGCCTTGTGGTTTATCCCAAGACCAAGTTTTTGTGTTCACACCCACTTCTACCATATCGATACAATCTACTGGACAAGGTTCGACGCACAGATCACACCCTGTACATTCATCTGAAATTACCGTGTGCATTTGTTTTGCCGCACCCAAAATGGCGTCGACAGGGCATGCTTGAATACACTTGGTACAACCAATGCATTCGTCTTCACGAATCACCGCGACGCGCTTGGCGCTTTCTGTGCCGTGATCGCCGTCTAACGGGATAGCTTCGACGTCCAACAAGTCAGCCAGCGCCTGAATGGTGGCTTGACCACCTGGTGGACAATGGTTGATGGCTTCGCCGTTAGCAATGGCTTCGGCATAAGGTCGACAGCCTGGGTGTCCACATTGTCCACATTGGGTTTGTGGTAATAAGGCATCAATTTGATCAACAATGGGATCGCCTTCCACATGGAAGCGCACGTTGGCGTAACCTAAAATGCCGCCAAAGACTAAAGCGAGTAAGACTAGGATGCCGATGGCCAGTAAAACAGTCGTCATGAGCTGGCTCCTAAATCTGTACTAGGGCGGTGAAGCCCATGAAAGCCAAGGCCATTAAGCCTGCAGTGACCATACCGATTGCTGAGCCTTTAAATACCACAGGCACATCCGCCACATTGATGCGTTCACGCATGGCGGCAAATAACACCAGTACAAAAGAGAAACCGACCGCCGCACCGAAGCCGTACAAAATGGATTCGACAAAACCGTTTTGTTTGCTGATGTTTTGCAGGGCAACACCCAATACCGCACAGTTGGTGGTGATCAAAGGTAAGAAAATACCCAATACGCGGTACAACAAAGGACTGGTCTTATGCACCACCATTTCGGTGAATTGCACGACTACGGCGATGACGAGAATAAAGGAAATGGTTTGCAGGTATTCCAAGCCAAAGGGCTGCAATATGTAGGTGAACGTTAGATAACTACACAGACTGGATAGAGTCAACACGAAGGTGGTTGCCATCGCCATGCCAATAGAGGTTTCCAATTTGCCAGACACACCCATAAAAGGGCAAAGTCCGAGAAACTGTACCAAGACAAAATTGTTCACCAGAATGGTGCTGACCAGTATCAACAGATATTCTGTCATCTCACGTCCAAAAAAGGGTAAATTAAACGAAATGTGTTCTATTTTCCTAAGCCTATCCTGCAAGTTTTAGGAAGAGTGTTGTCACTATTTTTTGCTATTCATACGAACTTTGTCTGTTCAAACGAAAGCCATTTTTAAAAGTACTACTTACACTGACTATGATTACTATACCAATGGGCTTATAACTAACAAAGCTAAAAATCCAGTATATATAGTCTGATTTAATATATAGATAATAAGTTTCGTTTATATAAATTCGATTTATGTATCTATTAAAATGCTATGGCTCAACCTATTAAGAATCTTTCTCATTTAGGTTGAGCCAGCACAGGGTTTAGATTGTCTATTCGTTGTTCATCAGAGTGACAACGCCTACATCACACGCTGACCAGGTTTAGCGCCTGCATGGGGTTCCAGCAGGTAAATTTCTTCACCGCCTGGGCCCGCTGCTAACACCATACCTTCAGACAAGCCAAACTTCATTTTACGTGGTGCTAAGTTTGCTACCATGACAGTGAGCTTGCCTTCCAAGTCTTCAGGCTTATAAGCCGACTTTATACCAGAGAACACAGTGCGTGTTTCGCCGCCAAGATCCAAGGTTAATTTCAGTAGCTTGTTGGCTTTCTCAACGTGCTCAGCTTTGGCAATCAAGGCAATGCGCAAGTCTACTTTGGCAAAATCATCAAAATTGATTTCCTCTGCAATAGGCTCTTTGCTGAGTTCGGCTTCTTCTTGGCCATTGTCTTGGTTATTGGCTGCCGCTTCTTTTGCTGCGGCTTCGGCAGCGGCTTCTACTTTGCCTTCTTCGATCATGTCATCGATTTGTTTTTGCTCAATACGGCCCATCAAAGGTTTGAATTTATTGATGGTATGGCCGAACAATAATTCTGAACGGTTGTCCCACGTCAGTTCTTTGTTCAAGAAGGCTTCGGCGTCGGCTACTAAATTCGGTAGAACAGGTTTTAAGTATGTTGCTAATACTGCAAAAGCATTTAAAGCAACAGAACATACCTGATGAGCTTTATCTAAAGTTGCTTCATATTTTACTAACTTCCAAGGTTCTTCTTTGGCAATATATTCGTTTACCACATCTGCAATACGCATAATTTCACGAATCGCTTTACCATATTCACGAGTTTCATATAGAGCAGCAATACCATCACCAGCTTCAATGCAGTAACTAACTATTGTATCAATTGGTTCGGGTGATAATTTATTATCAAACTTCTTGTTAATAAAGCTGGCAGTACGGCTGGCAATGTTCACCACCTTACCTACTACGTCAGAATTCACTCGTTGGATGAAATCTTCCAGATTTAAATCAATGTCATCGACGCTGGCGTTTAGCTTAGCGGCAAAGTAGTAACGTAAGTATTGTGGATCCAAGTGATTCAAATAAGTGCGCGCCTTGATAAAGGTGCCACGTGATTTAGACATCTTAGTGCCATTGACGGTGACATAACCGTGAGCATTAACACCGGTTGGTGTGCGGTAACCCGCGCAATCCAGCATGGCTGGCCAGAATAGGGCGTGGAAGTTAATGATGTCTTTACCGATGAAATGGTATAGCTCAGCGTCCGAATCCTTTTTCCAGTAGTCATCAAAGTTCAAGCCTTCGGTGCGATCACACAAATTTTTGAAGCTGGCCATGTAACCGATCGGAGCATCCAGCCAAACGTAGAAATACTTGCCAGGTGCATCTGGAATTTCAAAACCGAAATAAGGTGCGTCACGGCTGATGTCCCATTCTTGTAAGCCGGAGTCTAACCATTCCGCTAGCTTATTAGCGACTTGGTCTTGTAAGGTGCCACTGCGAGTCCATTGGCTAAGGAATGCTTGGAAGTCGGGTAGTTTGAAGAAGTAATGCTCAGATTCTTTTTCAATCGGTGTCGCACCAGAGTAAACCGAACGTGGATTGATCATTTCCATCGGTGTGTAGGTGGCCGAACAGACCTCACAGTTGTCACCGTATTGGTCTTCTGCTTTACATTTAGGGCATGTGCCTTTGATGAAACGATCTGCTAGGAACATTTCTTTTTCAGGGTCATAAGCTTGCACAATAGAGCGCACCGCAATTTTGCCATTGTCACGTAAGGCTTTATAAATGCTGGTGGAAATCTCACGGTTTTCGTCTGAGTGAGTTGAGTGGTAGTTATCGTAACCAATCAAGAAATCATTGAAGTCTTTCATGTGCTCTTGGCGCACGCCTTCGATCAACTCTTCTGAGGTGATGCCATTTTGCTCCGCCTTGAGCATGATGGCGGTGCCATGAGCATCATCGGCACAAACTGCAGTACACAAGTGCCCACGCATTTTCTGAAAACGCACCCAGATATCGGTTTGGATGTGTTCCAGCATGTGTCCTAAATGGATAGAACCATTTGCGTAAGGAAGGGCGCTGGTGACGAGTATTTTACGTTGCGTTTGTGCCATTTTTGATAAGCCTACTGGATTAAAAAAAGTCGAAAATTCCATCCGTATTCTTGTTATTGATGCGAATCGAGCGCATATCAAAAATAGGGATAATCTATTAGAAGGCGACATTATAAGTCGCCACTTATTCAGTGCAAGTCTCAGCCTTGCTTTTACGCCATATAAGTCACTACTTCTTATTTTGTGCAATCTAAGAGAGCAATAAGTCGCCACTGCTTTTTAGTTATACCTGAGTGCAAGTCTCAGCCTTGCTTTTACGCCATATAAGTCACTACTTTTTATTTTATGCAATTAAGAGCGCTATAAGTCGCCACCTCTTTTTAGTTATACCTGAGTGCAAGCCTCAGCCTTTCTTTTCCGTGATATAAGTCGCCACTTATTCAGTATAAGTTGAGTACAAGTCTCAGCCTTGTTTTTCCGCGATATAAGTCGCTACTTCTTATTTTGTGCAATAAGAGTGCAATAAGTCGCCACTTCTTATTGAGTGCAAGTTGAGTACAAGTCTCAGCCTTGCTTTTCCACAATTTGCCCCCACATTGGCAACACCTTGATTATTATTCGCGCTGCTTGCACAGAGGAAACCATATGTCCAACCTAGATGAATTGCACGCTACACAAGAGACCATTTTGGCCGATATGATTGACCCTAATACTCAGCAGCCTTATGGGGACGTTTGGCAATTAACCGGTGATGAAGATCGCCTGCATGTACGTTTGACCTTGCCTTATCCTGCCCAGCAACAGCAAGCACAAATTGAACAAGCCATTACTCGTGCATTGCAAGATACGCGCGACCTGACGCTTGACATTGAACATGAGATTGCAAAATACGCGACACAAGGTAATTTGCCAGGTTTAAACGGGGTGAAGAATGTCATTGCGGTGGCGTCGGGCAAAGGTGGGGTTGGTAAATCCACTACCACGGTAAATCTTGCCTTAGCGATGGCGCGTGAAGGCGCACGAGTAGGCATTTTGGATGCCGATATATACGGCCCAAGCCAAGGCATGATGTTGGGTTTTGCCGATGGTACTCGACCACAAGTGCGTGATGAAAAATTTTTTATTCCGCCGAGCGCGCATGGTGTGCAAGTCATGTCGATGGCTTTTTTGACGACCAAAGATACGCCAGTGGCATGGCGTGGCCCCATGGTAACGGGGGCTTTGATGCAAATCCTCACGCAAACCGACTGGGACGATTTGGATTACTTGTTTGTTGATATGCCGCCCGGTACAGGAGACATTCAGCTGACTTTATCGCAAAAAGTGCCTGTAGCGGGTTCTGTTATTGTGACCACACCACAAGACATTGCGTTATTGGACGCGCGCCGTGGCATTGAAATGTTCAACAAGGTGAAGATTCCTGTGTTGGGTGTGGTGGAAAACATGTCAACGCACATTTGTTCTAATTGTGGTCATCACGAAGCCATCTTTGGTGATGAGGGTGGTGCCGGTTTGGCAAAAGAATACGGTGTGAATGTGTTGGGTAAATTGCCATTGAGTTTATCAATTCGCGAACAAAGTGATTTAGGTAAGCCGATTGTGGTAAATTCCCCCGACAGTGACGTGACCGACATTTATCAGTCGATTGCTCGTCAGTTGGGTGCTACTCTTGCCCGCCAAGAACAGACATTTGTGATGCCGACCATTGGCATGAGCGACGATTGAGGAAGAAAAATGCGTTTGTGTGACCGAGATATAATCAAAGCCCTAGACCGAGGCGATATCGTCATTGAGCCACGCCCGGATAACAGCGTGATCAGTGGAGTGTCGGTGGACCTGTGTTTGGGCAATTCATTTCGTGTGTTTCAAGGTCACCCGGCGCCTTATCTTGACCTGAGCAGTTCCAAAGACGACCTAAGCAAAGTCATCGAATCTGTGATGAGCGATGAAATTCTAGTAGAGGATGGTAAGCCGTTTTTCATTCATCCAGGAGAATTGGTGTTGGGCGTCACCAAAGAGTCGGTGACGATTCCAGACGACTTGGTCGGTTGGTTAGATGGCCGTTCTTCTTTGGCGCGTTTGGGGTTAATGGTGCACGTAACGGCGCATCGTATTGATCCCGGTTGGAGTGGCGGCATCGTACTTGAATTCCTCAATGGGGGGAAATTACCCATTGCTCTGAGCCCTGGCATGACCATAGGGGCAATCAACTTTGAAACACTGTCTGGTCCAGCGGAGCGTCCATACAACAAGCGTGATAACGCCAAATACAAAGATCAAAAATCGGCGGTAGGCAGTCGTATTAGTGGCGATAAGTCATAAGAAGCCAATGATGTATCAAAATATTCCCATTAATGTCATCAGCGGTTTTTTGGGTTCTGGTAAAACCACCTTGATTCGTACTCTGTTGAGTAAGGTGCCGGCTGGTGAAAAGTGGGCAGTTTTGGTGAATGAATTTGGTGAGGTTGGCATAGACGGAGCTTTGTTGGCGGACACCGGCGCCAGTATTAAAGAAGTGCCGGGTGGTTGCTTGTGTTGCGTGACCTCGGCGGCGTTTAGCGCGGGCTTGAATGGGTTAATTAAACAGGTGAATCCTGATCGCATACTCATTGAACCCACTGGCATTGGCCATCCGGCCGAGATCATGACGCAATTGCAGGCGGAACATTATCAAGGTGTGTTGGATGTCAAAGCGTCCGTGTGTCTGTTAGACGTTCGAAATTTACAAGACCCAAGGTATTTAGGGCATCCGGCGTTTTTCGATCAGATTGATCAAGCGGATGTACTGATTGCGTCAAAAGCGGATCAATACTCAGAAGTTGAGCAAGATCAATTTCTTACATTTGTCGCGCAACTTAACGATCCGAAAAAGTACGCTTTTTCCTATCATGGTGATATCGCTTTAGCTTGGCTGGATTATTCGAAGGGCGATGCTTTGACCATTCAGCCTCATGATCATTCGCACCATCACCATCACCATGATCATTCACATCATCATGAACACAGTCATCATCATGAGTCTGATACGCTCACATCACAGCATGATAAGATCACTTGTTATGAAAAGCGCGATCAAACCCTGTGTAGCATTGGTTGGGTGATTGCAGGTGAAATGCATTTTCAGCGAGACACTTTAGAAAATCTCGCACTTCAACTCAAGCAGCAAAAAGGCTTTTGGCGACTCAAAGGTCGGCTGAATCTAGTTGGTGATAGATCCATTGAGTGCAACGTTACCCAAACTGAGCTGACTTTCACCGCGCAAAATAGTGTTTCTCAATCCAAAATTGAATGTCTTGTCGATGATGAAATCCAGCTTGCTGCTGTAAAACGCCTTATTGAAAAGGCGTTGTTTTAGTGATTTTTAGAGAATCTTATTTTTTTTCATTTTTCATATGATGTACGTCGAGCACGCCAGTGTCATGAGCCCATGACGCATTATCGTATTTTTTACCGAGCCAAATATCGGTCAACGTTTGATATTCAGGCTGTTGCTTAAAGTGTTGAATGAAGGTGTTAATTTCGTGCAATAGGGAAGTATTGTGTGAAGAGTAAGCGACGGCTGCGGAATAGTACCAGAGTTCATCACTGATATTGCCAGGAAGGATTTCAATTTGTCCCTTCCAAGGACTGGCTTCGCCGTAACAGGCCCAATGATAAATAGGGAGATCCACGGCAAAAGCATCAACAATGCCATCCACTAGGCAATTATGTATTTGTGTTTGATCGTTGTAAGCCAAGAGATTGGCGAGTTGGATGGTGCCACCTGGCTTTTGTCGATTGGCTTCCCAACGAAGTCCTAAATCCTCTAGGATTTGCATTGCCGCAGGATCATTGATGCAACCTAATACTTTGCCTTCTAAATCTTTGACTTCCTTAATCTCACCGTCACCATGACGCTTGGCCAATACATAGGGCAAGAAAGTATAAGGGTCTGAAAATGCGATATGGTCATTTGGCATAGGAGGCATGGCACTCCACACCACATCGACTTCCTGCTCGCCACGTTCAATACCAGTTTCAAGAATTTGCAAGCAACGATCCCAAGGATACTCTACCAGCTTACAATTGACCCCAAGCCATTTAGCAAAGGCTCTGGCGGTTTCTGCATCAAACCCTTGTAACTCTTGCTCACCCGACATTCGGAACGACAAACCTACAAAGGCGGGTTCTATCGCGATACGAATTTCACCCCGTTTTTTGATCTCCGCTAAACGATCTTCTTTTGGTTCCAAGCGAAGATGTTCTTTGTTTAATAATGGAGAAAACTGGATAGCATCTTGATCCGTGTTGAGAGCAAGTCCCATGTCTTCTAACAGTTTGCCGCTCCAATCGCCTTTGTCAGTGACTTGTTGTTGAGCGCCTTGACTAAGGCCGATTGAAGCATTAATGATGTTATTATTGCTTTCTATTTCACCCAAAGAGGTTGCTATTTCAGTAAGCAGTGACTGAATACTGGTTAGGGACTCGGTGACCTGATGGGAAAGTTCGGTAAATTCTTGCTCTGTAACCGCCAGTATTTGGTTCAATTCATCGCTTAAGCTGGATAAATTCATTTGTTTGTAAGCTTCTTGGGTGCTGGCTTGAGTGCGCATGGCTAAATCGCGAATTTCTCCAGCGACAACGGAAAATCCACGTCCCGCTTCGCCTGCTTGAGCCGCTTCGATAGCTGCATTAATGGATAATAATTGAACGGTTTTACCAATATCTTCAATGGATTTGATGACAGAAATTGCATTGTTAGAACGGTTGCTGATAAGCGTTTGTAAGTCATCAAACTGTTCGGAAAATTTTTGATTTGTGTTATCTAATTTTTGTTCGATGGCTTGGCCGAGTGCATTAGTATTTTGGCTGCTATCATTCAAGAATGTCTTAGTGTTATTCACAAAAGTATCTTGTTCTGTGGTTCGGGCTTGGATTTCACCGATAGAATCATGAAGCAGCTCTTGCGCTTGGGTACTGTGTCTAATTAAAGCTTGTAAACGTTCTATAATAAGAGACAGCTCATCTGGGTTAATCGATGGATATCGAGGAGAAGAAAGCGAAAGTTCAAGAGTTTCCTTTAGTTGAAGTGGCATTTCACTTGCTCCAAGTGATAATGCTGTTTCAATGTTTCCTTCACATAAAGCTTGCTGCCAGTTTATTGATCCCTTATCTGATCCTGAGGAAAGATACCGACTTTTTCTCGAGAAAAACATCCTATACTCCATTTCAACGAATTATCATTTATTCTAAGGAAAAATAATATATTAAAAAGAAAAAAATTAGCCTGAGAGGAATTTTTTGTGAATTGGATAATATTAATTCCATGCAAGCGTGATCATAAAACAAGCAAAATTATGCGATGTAATTATTTTTTGGGAGGATTACAGCCTCACTGGTGAGCTCGGTAAACTTTACTCTTCCTGCACAGATTGTTCTAACAATGGTGGATCAAGACGTCTCATCATTAATGACGTAAAAGTTAACGCTAAAATTGGCTCAATCGCTGGTGTGAATGGCAACTATAAAGACACTGCTACTATCAGAAAATTAAAAATAAAAGACTGTAAAAAGGTAAAGCAAAAGTCTGAGAAGAATACATAGGGGTTGTAAAAGGTAAGGGTAAATCGGAGAAAATTGCTGCAAAGATGGGATACAAGAGTTTGTAATGAATCCGTATCCGATGTTAGTAAATTTTAAATAGTCGTTCCTTAATAATAGTATGATGTTTTAGACATGAAGCGACATACTATTTTCTGAGCCCTATCAAAACGTCATTATCAACTGCAGATACTTTAATATTGTCTCTACCTGATAACGCTATCTTTTCTGAAATAGCGTACATAATCAATAAAACTACTTGAGTGGCTTATGGGGATTCAAATGCAAATATTTAAGGTCTTGTTCATCTTCTCTCAAAGTATTTTATAAGCAGCATTGTCTACCACAGAGACGTTTTCGTTACTTTTTTTGTTGTTTGTTTTGTTATAAGGAAGAGGGAAACAGAAGGGTAAAGATCGCTTGAATTTTTCGCCAATTCGGATCACGTTGAGAATTTTTCATATGATCAACTCGTTCTTAGAGAGATCTGAACATCTCTAATTCGCTACCCAAATTCACTATGCCACTCCAGTTCATGCTTTTCGAAGATTATTTAACATTTTTAGCATAAAAGCGTGATACTTTTTTCTTGCAGAGTTATAACAGTAGGTGATGAGTTTGTCCTAACTCGTGTTTACATTGTTGCTAATCTATTATCCCGCAGAATAAAGGAAGCTAACATGCTTAGAAAAACCTTTGTGATGGCTGCTGCCAGCTCGTTGATATTAACCGGTTGTCAGTCGCTTACATCCTCAGATGAATCTGAAAAATCATTAGATTTAAAAATAGTACACATTAATGATCATCACTCACATTTGAATGCCGACACTGGTGTTGATGTGATGCTAGGTGGCGAGAAAACGCGAGTAGCGGTAGGTGGTTTCCCATCTGTGGTGGCTGAAATAAAAGAGTTAACCAATACGGATCAGCCTGTGGTGAAAATCCATGCTGGCGACGCTATGACAGGAGACCTGTTTTATACCCTATTTCAGGGGGAAGCCGATGCCGCTCTTATGAATGAAGCTTGTTTTGACGTCTTTACTTTGGGTAACCATGAGTTTGATGACGGTGATGCAGGGTTAGTGCAATTTTTAGATTGGTTAAAAGCCGATGAAAATTGCTCAACCGATGTTATCTCAGCCAATGTTAAGCCTGAAGTAGGCGTCTCTCCTCTTACGATGAAAACCGCTGAAGATTACTTTACGCCTTACACCATTAAAGAATTTAACGGTGTAAAAGTAGGTTTCATTGGGATTGATATTGCGAATAAAACCAAAAACTCGTCTAGTCCAGATAAAACCACTGTATTTTTAGATGAAGCGGAAACTTCACAAAAATACATAGATGAATTAGAAGGTATGGGCATCAATAAAATTGTCTTGGTAACTCATTACCAGTACCAGAATGACTTAAGCCTGGCGTCTAAGCTAAAAGGGGTAGACGTTATTATCGGTGGAGATTCTCATACCTTACTGGGTGATTTCTCGACCTTAGGTTTAGATGCTGCAGGACCATATCCAACAGAAGTAACGGACGCAGATGGTAATTTAGTTTGTGTTGCGCAAGCGTGGCAATATTCTGCTGTGGTGGGCGAACTTGACGTCGCTTGGAATAAAGAGGGCGTTGTGACCAACTGTTCTGGAACGCCTCATTTATTATTGGCTGATAGTTTTAAGCGTAAAAATTCTGATGGCAAACGAGTGGAGTTAGTCGGTGCTGCTAGAGAGTCGGTATATAAAGATGTTAATGCGTTAGACAATGTATCCATTGTTGAACCTGATCCATCTGCCGTGGCCACCTTGGCGAAATTTTCTGCTCAAGTGGATGCTATGAAAGGCGAGGTGATTGGTAAATCTGCAACCACTTTGTGTTTAGAGCGTATTCCAGGTCAAGGTCGTTCTAAGCTATGTGATCGTTCGATGACAGTCAGTCATGGTGCAGATATCTCTAATATTGTGGCGAAAGCGTTTCGTGATATGAGTAAGACGTCGGATATTGCCATTCAAAATGGTGGTGGCGTTCGAGTTGATATTGCTGAAGGCGATTTAACCATTGGTGATGCTTATACCTTGTTGCCATTTTCTAATACGATTGTTGAATTGGATATGACAGGAGAGGAAATCCATCAAGTATTAGAGGAAGCATTTGATTACGCGACCGTAGAAGGTGGTTCAACAGGCGCCTATCCTTATGCTTCTGGCTTGCGTTGGAAAGTGGATGCTTCTAAGCCAAAAGGCCAACGTTTTTATGATTTGGAAGTGATGAAAAAAGGCGCAAGCTGGCAACCTTTAAATCCAACAATGACTTATAAAGTGGCCACAAATGATTATATTGCCGGTGGTAAAGATGGTTATCTTACCTTTGGTAAAGTCGTTAAAGAGGGTCGAGTCGTCGATACGTATCTGGATTATGCACAGAGTTTCGTTGATTACGTTCGTACCGTGGGCACCTTGAACAAACTGCCTTTGTCTGAATATTCTACTCAGGTTTTCATTAATAAAGACGGTGTAAAACAGTAATTACTGGGTAACGCTGTTTTTCAATCTGGGCGCATAATGGCAAGGTAAATTTGGCCATTATGCGCCCATTTTTTGTTCGTAAGTCGTTTTGATTGAGATCACATTTGTCTTCATTATTGAGGTGATATGAAAATTCAGCCATTTTCGGAAGAATATCGTGAGCAAGTGATACAACTTTGGCAGGCGTGTCAGCTTACTGTCCCTTGGAATGACCCAAATAAAGACATAAACCGTAAGCTGTTGGTCAATCCTGAATTGTTTTTATTGGGCGTAATAAAAGGCGAGATTGTTGCCACTGTAATGGGAGGATATGAAGGACATCGCGGTTGGGCGAACTACCTTGCTGTTCATGAAAACCATAGAAAAAATGGGCTTGGACGCAAGATGATGGCGGAGTTGGAAAGCCGATTAACGGCTCTTGGCTGCCCCAAGATAAATTTACAAGTGCGCGAGACTAATTCTCAAGTGATCGCGTTTTATGAATCATTAGGTTATGGCAATGATCATGTTATTGGCTTAGGTAAGCGCTTAACAAAAGACAATTAAGAGTTCTATTTAGAGGTGATTATGAATCTTAATCTGTTCCCAAGGCGATGTTTGTCGTCTGTCAGTGCTATCTAGCAGACTATCTAAAGCGCTTACCCAAATCTCAAGCTGAGCAATATTTTCGTATAGTACGGATTGTTTTTGTGCGGATCAGGGTAACGTTAACCTGTGTGCATTATTGAAATCACCCAGGCATTAGAGTGTCTTTTTAATTCGGTATCGGCTGAGTTTGTTACTGCCGAAGGTGAGGAAGACAAGTTATTGCCTTGGTGGTGAAGTACATTGAGACTATTTTCCAAGGCGTGTGAGAAATGGGGTACTTCTCTTAAAGAAGATGTGTTACTGGAACACTTTAAACCTGTTTATCAAGCCCCTAAGTGGCAGGTTTTTTGCGCCGTAACGGTGGTTCGCCTAAAACACGTTTGTAAGCTCTGGAAAAGGCGGCTTCGGACTGATAGCCCAATTCTTCAGCAAGATCCGTTAATGTTACAGAGGTTTGCTGTATTTTATTTCTCGCCACATTCATTCGCCATTCGGTGAGATAGTGTTTTACCGATGTACCGATAATCTGAGTAAAGTGTGCTGAGAATCCTGAGCGCGACATACCAGCCAATGCAGCCAATTTTTCCACTGTCCAAGCGTGTTGTGGTTGAGTATGAATGGCTGATAGGGCTTTGGTTAATTTAGGGTCTTGCAGAGCGCAAAGCCAGCCACTTGTCGCGCTGTTATTGTGGTTAATCCAATTGCGAATGGCCTGTATGACTATGATGTCCGCTAGATGGGTCATAATGGTTTCGCCGCCTGGAGCAAGGGTAGCCGCTTCTTGTTCCAATGTGTTTATCATGCTCTGCAGTGATAAAGACAAGTTGTCTTTTGCCTGGGTCAGATGAATGACTTCTGGCAGCTGGGCAATGAGTTTTTGGCCAGCAATATGATCAAAGCTTAATACCCCACAGATGAGTTTAGTTATCTGTGTTTGGTCTGGTTTGTCTTTCTTTATTTTTTCCTTTCCTTCACCTTCACTCTGTGTACCTCCATAGCGAAGAAATTCATATCGCTCTGAGAGTTTGGTAACGGGAATGTCGAAAAAAGGCTCACATGCCTGCCCCTTTTCATGGCTAATACTATGACCCAAACCTTTTGGCACCAAGGCCAGTTCCCCAGGTCGTAAAAAATGACTTTGGCCGTTCTCAAAACTTAGCCAACAGCTGCCTTGCGTCACAATATGAAACATCATTTTACCGGCTAAAGGCGGCATTGCCATTCCCCAAGGGGCTGTTAATTCTGAATTGGCATAGATCAAGCCATTTAATCTAAGAGAGTAGAGTGTTTCACCCAGAGTATCGGAATAGGTAGGTATGTCACGAGGTGGAATCATCTTGGTCATCATAAATAAGTATATGGATAATTTTAGATAAACTGCAAAAAAGTATGGATGTTAAAGCATTAAACATCAAGCCCTGTCTCCTTACACTGTGACTCAGGTTAGCAATGGGTTGCTGACGCTTAAAAATGACAGAGGACAAAAAAATGAAAAGTGAAGTGATGGCTGTAATAGGGGCGCAAGGTAAAACCGGAACAAGAGTAATGACCAAGTTGGATGCAAAAGGGATCAGTACGCGTGGTTTATCTCGTCATAGTGAAGTGGTATTTGACTGGTCAAACCGTGAGACTTGGGCCCCCGCTTTATCTGGTGTGAAAGCTCTTTATGTAACCTATTATCCTGATTTGGCCATGCCACAAGCCACAGAGGATATGACGGCGCTTGTCAAAGTGGCAAAGCAGGTTGGGACTGAGAATGTGGTGTTGTTATCTGGTCGAGGAGAAGAAGGCGCGCAGCGAGCCGAGCAAGTGGTGATGCAGAGTGGTTTAAGATGGAATGTGATACGTGCTAGTTGGTTTATGCAAAACTTTAGTGAGAGCTTTATGGCGCAAGGCATTAACTCTGGAGACTTGGTCTTACCTAAACCGAACGCGACGGAGCCTTTTATTGATGTAGAAGACATTGCCGATGTGGTGGTCGCGGTGTTAACTCAGACTCATTTACAAGATCAATTGCTGGAAGTGACAGGGCCAGAGTTACTGAGTTTTGGCAATTGCGTAGAGAAAATCAGTGAGATGATTGGACGAACTATAGGTTTCACTCCTGTTCCAGTGGAGGCCTATTTAGCGGGCGCTAAGCAGCAAGGTATGCCCGATGAAATGGCTTGGCTGATCAATGAATTGTTTGTCAATGTGTTGGATGGTCGCAATGAGGTTACGACAGACACAGTTTTGCGAGTATTGGGTCGTCCAGCGCGCAATTTTGATCAATATCTTGCTGCACAACAAGATATATCCATATGGTGTGAACAATAGGAGAGCCATGATGACTGGAGTGTTGATTATGTTACTGGGTACCATGACAGGAGTCTATTTCGCCTTTTCGGTTTTTATGATGGATGCATTAAACCGTCTGACGGCAAAAGATGCCATTAATGTCATGAACAGCATAAACCAAGTGATTTTACGCAGCGGATTTATGCTTGTTTTCTTTGCTACCAGTCTTTGGTTGTTTGGGGCGCTCATATGGCATCTGCTTCACTGGCAAGGGCATGCTTCATGGCTTTGGATAACGTCAGCCGTAATCTATTTACTGGGTATGTTTGCGGTAACCTTGGTTGGAAATGTGCCATTAAATGAGCGACTAAAGCTTAGCTCAGAAAGCAGCCAACAAAGTGATGCAATTTGGTTCGACTATTCAAGGAAGTGGACACAACTGAATCACCTCAGAAGCGTTAGCAGTGCGTTGGCATGTTATGTGTTGACCTGTTTGGAAGGGACAGTGTTTTAAGGTTTAGATGGATTTATTATATTTTGGTGGTGTGTGAATACTCTTCTCCAACCTATGTTTGAGTCAGTCTGTGTTGGATTCATCGCATCTTCTTTCGTGGTTTAGAGGAAAGCGAATGGCGTGTCATTCGCTTTTTCTGCATAAGACCTAACTAAATTGGTCGATTAGTTTAGCGCGGAGCTTGGAAAATTAAACATGCCATTGTCATTCTTTCTAGCTTCTTTAGGTGGTACCGCTTGCAGAACGTCCCAATGCTCTACGACCTTGCCATTTTCGACTCGAAATAGATCGTAAAAGGCCATGTGTGTACCATTGAATTCACCTTCACTGACGGCTAAAACAAAATTTCCTTCCCCTAAAACCGCATGTAATTTTTCATAATGTATGGTTTGACCTTGTGCAATCATAGCCTTGAAACCTTCCAATAAAGTATTGAGGCCGTCACCGAACCATGGGTTATGTTGTAGATACGTTTTCTCGCTAATGAACTGGTTGGCTTTATTAAACTCGCCTTTTAAAAACAGAGTTTCGACCATGTTTTTTACCAACTTTTTGTTATTTTCAGTTTGTGCTAAATCGGTAATTTTTGTGGTGCCATCATACATGGTGCGACCACTGGCATTAGGTTTGGCGCTGGGTTGGATAGCGTCCCAATGTTCTACAATCTTGCCTTCCTCAAAACGAAAAATATCAAATACAACGCCATTGAAACTCTTTACATGAGAGTGGAGGACAACATAATCACCATCGGAAAACGCGCGAACTATGCTGGATTCTTTATGTTCAACTTTTGGCATTTTATCTAAGAAAGCCAAAAGACCGGATTTTCCTGTTGCTGCAGATTGGTTATGTTGGATGTATTTTTCATCACTGATGTAGCTAAGCGGAGACAAATCCGTCGTCCCTAGACTGTCTAATACGGCAACCGCTTTTTGCTGGTTGCTTAGCTCGGGTTTAGGTGCGGTGGTACTGCAAGCCGATAACAACAAGGTTGAACTTAGGGCTAGACTGATGATGGTGATAGATCTTGAGCGAATGGCGTTAGTAAGTGAGAACATAGGTTTTGCCTCCTAATGAGTGTCAATGTCCAAAATAAAAGATTATTTTGTTAAATAGGAGTATTTTTCTTGCAAGATGCCAGTAGCGAAAGGTCATAACCTGCCTTTTTAGGGTCAATCTCTAACCTGTTGAGCGAAACGATAACCTAAATTGATGTGGAGAAAGCCCTGTTTGTCTTTGAAAGAATTTATTGAAATTAGTGCTTTCTAGAAAACCTAAAGATAATGCTATGTATAATAATGACTTATCTTCTGTCAGCAAAAGTCGCTTAGCCTCTAGCGTAACATAGTCGTCGATTAACTTTTTGGCTGTATGTTGTGTGAAAGTCTTACACAGATTATTGAGGGTTTTATAACTGATACCGAGTTGTTCGGCATACTGTTTGGCGTCACGGGTTGTATTAAATTGTTTTTCGAGCAATTGTCTAAAATTGAGGTATCTTTGTGTGGATTGTTCCGGCTGTGTGGCATGCAGCTTAGGCCAGTTTTCAAATACTAAATTAAGCATGGCGGAAAGAAGTAAATAGGGGAACCTGGTTGATTCGGTCGTGCGATTTTGTTTTGTGGCTAATATCTCTATTAGGTTAATACAGTTGTTATAGTCTTGTTGCTCAAGAAGGTGCAAAGGCTCATAAAGTGCGCTCCAGTGGCTGAGTTGCGATTCAACTAACTCTGGCCACACTTCTTCGGCAAAAAACACTAGGTAACCTTTAGCCTTATCGTGCTGCTGGGTAAAAGCATGTACCTGATTTTTATGTACCATCATGGTATTACGAGCAGTAAGGGTGACCTCTTTACCGTCGTATAGGTGGTGAAGTGTGCCTTCGGTAATGATGAATAACAGGTGAAAACTGAGTCTATGGGGTTGAGTAGGAGACGTTTGCTTGGAAGGTTTGACTAGGGGCTGTGACATTATGGACAGTAATTCTTCCAGTTTGCGTACTTCAAAATGACGTGTATGTTGCTTTGATTGATGAAAGTCGACCTTTGGAATGGTATTCGATTCTATAGCGTGTTTCATTGAAGTTCAGCGCTCCTTTATCTTATAAAGGTCATTCAAACAGATGTCACAGTAAGATGTAAGGCAGATTGATCATGAAGAGCATAAGATAACAAGTTTAAGTGGTAAACTCTGTATGGGATTAAGTATTGATATAATTCATCATCATTTGTGTTAGTTGCGGAATAAATAAGATGGCAAAACTGGGTGTAAATAAAGGGCAATTGGCGGCATGTTCCAGTAAGCCTAATTGTGTTAGTAGTCAGGCGCAGGATAGAGAACATTACATTGATCCATTGTTGTTTCGAGGTGCTTTAAATAAAGCACACGATGCTATTGTGGATATTCTTCAAGAGTTGAAAAGAGTGTCGATAGAAACTAATGAGTCAAATTATTTGCATGCTGAATTTACGTCAAAGGTGTTTCGCTTTGTTGATGATGTGGAATTTTATTTTGTAGAAGAGTCGCCTAGTTTGACCACCATACACATTCGTTCCGCTTCCAGAGTGGGTTACTCTGATTTGGGCGTAAATCGTAAGCGCATGGAGTCGATTCGAGCCCAATTATGATGTTTAGCTTGCTATGCATTTGGTACGTTCTTTTCAGTCTTTTGGCGATTTTGGCTTACGGCTTTGATAAGTACGCGGCGATAAAAGGCCATTGGCGAGTTCAGGAATCCACTTTGCACTTATTGTCTTTATTGGGCGGTTGGATTGGAGCGCTGGTGGCGCAAAAGGTATTCCATCATAAGATGAGTAAAAAGCGTTTTATGTTGGTGTTTTGGGCAAGCGTGTTTGTCAATTTACTGGGGGTGGTCCTGATTTTAAGTCTATGGCCGACTTTTATGTAACTAATATGGCAAAAAATATTGAGTATTGGATTTTATTTTCTTCCTAACCTCAGATTCTCTTCCTTCAAACTCGGTTCCGTTTTACTATTTGTTTATTGAATGAGTCTCTTTTTTGAAGTGGCTCATTTTGTCTTTATTAAACTCAATTTAGGAAACACTAATGGCGGCTTTTGGTAGCGTTTTTATGCCTAAAATGGCATTGGCGACATTCGAGAATAATCAGTGGAGTAAAGCAGACATTGTTGCGGCGGACAGCATTCAAATGCATCCAGGCGCGCATGTCTTGCATTATTCCAGTACCTGCTTTGAAGGTTTGAAGGCGTTTCGCCATGAAGACGGCAGTGTGCATGTATTTCGAATGGACCAAAACGTCAAACGCCTCGCTCAAAGTAGCCGTTTGCTCTCCTTGCCTGAATTAGATGAAGCACAAGTTTCACAAATGATTTTAGACGTAATAGCAGAATTTGCTGCTGAGGTTCCAGCGCCTCCTGGTTCTATGTATATTCGTCCTACTCATATTGGGACGGAAGCGGCGATTGGTAAAGCAGCTGCGCCGACCACTTCTTCTATGTTGTATGTGTTGTTGTCTCCAGTAGGGGATTACTTCACAGGTGGGGCTAAAGCGTTACGCATATTGTTGGATGAAAACGGCATGCGTTGCGCACCTCATATGGGAGTGATAAAAAGCGGTGGTAACTATGCCAGCGCTTTAGGTCCAATTTCAAAAGCACAAAAAGAAGTACAGGCGGATCAAATCCTGTTTTGTCCAAATGGTGACGTACAAGAAACTGGTGCGGCTAACTTCTTATTGATTGACGGTAATGAAATCATCACCAAAGGATTGGATACTAGCTTCCTGCACGGCGTGACTCGCTCTTCTATTTTGACCATTGCTAAAGACTTAGGCATGACGGTTTCCGAGCGTGATATTAGAGTGGAGGAACTACTTGAACGTGCCGCTAAGCCAGAAGTGGAAGCAGTATTGTCAGGTACCGCTGCGGTACTGACTTCCGTGGGTACTTTTATTCACAACGGTAAAGACTTCAAAGTGGGTAGCGGTGAGCCTGGCCCTGTTGCGCAGAAATTACGCCAAGCATTGAATGACATTCAATGGGGTAAAGCAGAAGACAAACACAACTGGTTAACGAAAGTCGTTTAATCGGGTTTGATGTACAAAAAAGCGCTTGCTGGTGATTTATATGGACACCGGCAAGCGCTTTTTTGTTGTTTGATATGGCGTTAGAAGTTTAAACGTAATGAAGCGAACATAGCATCATAGTTGCGACTTGCTATTTCAGCACTGTCGTAGTTAGCAGCCACAGAAAAGTTTCTAGTGACATAGTAGCGTGCTGTCACTGCAAAGCTGGAATCCGTTTCAGAAAATACGTCGTCGTATTTGAGTTTGCCTTCTAATTCGAGTCGGTCGGAAATCGTGGTTCGTAAGCCTGCGCTCAGGCGATAACCTGTGTCGTCAGAGCGGCCAAAATCAACGTCAACAAATTGCAGCTGGCCAAAAATATTAGATTGTCTTCCAACACTAGAGTATAAACCCCCGCCCACAGCCATAACGTCGATACTGCCATATTCGGTAGATTCGAAGGCGACATAAGAGCTGCCAGAAAGATCAAAAGCGCCGGAAAGAGAGGAGTATTCATCATCAGAAGAGTCGACGTCTACGGTTCCTTTAGCATAATCGAGATAGGTAAAAATTGATTCTGCTTGTGTCGCGTTAGATAAGGTGAATGCAACAGTCGTAAATCCGGCCAGTAAAAATTTGTTCATTTTCTTCTCCATTTCATTTAAGTTCGTTTCTCTTCGGAAACTGTTTGAGTGTCTATTTACTGTGTCGACTCTGGATGAACAAAGTTTAAACAATTTACATTTTATTTTGATGACATGAAGGTTTTTCGTTATAAATGCAACATTAAGAGCGCTTAAAGCCCGACAACACTGACTTGGAAAAAACCATGAAAGCCGTACTGAAAAATATATTTTCGCCTATTCTAAAGCCCTTTGAGAGTGGGCAAGGGGAATTTAACTACAAGCCATCCCACCGGAAAGTGTTAGTGGTACTTGGTGTTTTATGCTTAGTGATTGCCGCCGCTTCTATCTATTTTGCTTTGTTAACGGGTCAGCTAGCGGGAGTGATTCCTGTCATCTTGTTTGGTGCAACCGGTCTGGTGTGTGAAATAGTAGGTTTATTAGGTAGCGATAGGGCCGTAGCGCGTATTTGGAAGCGTCATTAGAAGAGCAATATTGCCATAATTGAAGAAAGGCAGCTTAGGCTGCCTTTCGTGTCTTTAAGGAAGGTCTTAGTGGCGCTTGTCTTTACGTGGTTTGCCTTTGCGTGGTTTGTCTGCGCAGTCATCGGCGTGTTCCTGTTGTAATTCGAAGAACTTAGCTTTTTGTTCAGGTGTTAAAACACTCAACATCTTGTGTTGTTGGTTCATCATATTTACTTGACGTTCGATGCGTTTTTCGCTCATTTCTTTCGCTAATTCTGTGGCTTTAGCTGAGTTAAAACTGTCTGCTATCATGAGTTCTTTTAGCTGGTTCATATGTGCCTCACGAGCCGCCATGTCTGGTTTAGGTGCTTTTTCAAACTCAGCTTTCATCGCTTCACGATTGGCTTCGCGCAGTGCTTTTAGTTGCTCTTTTTGGCTATCAGTTAGTGCCAGTTCTTTCATCATGCCACGATCAAAGTCACCCATACGACATTCATGTTGTGGGCCTCGTGGTCCTTTCTCATCTTTATGTCCGTGAGCAAAACTACTGGTTGTACCAAGTGTTAATGGTAATACAAGGGAAGCGATGATAAGTTGCTTGGGAAATTTCATTGTCTGATCCTCAATACAGTGACAGGTTGCTTTTTTGGCAGCGTTCGAATGCATGAGAACTAGATTAGGATTTGCTAGGTAAATCGCGGTCTGAGCAGGTAAAGTATAGTAAAATGTAAAAATCAAGCACTATTTCAACGTAAAATAGATCGAATGTTCAGTAAGGTTTGAGAAGAAGATGACACATATTTTAATCATTGATGACGATAATGAGTTGAGTGATTTGCTGAAGGAAGTTTTGTCGTTTGAAAACTTTCAAGTTTCGACTGCCTACGATGGTGAGGCTGGTTTGCATGCAATGAATGATACTGTGGATTTGGTTCTGTTGGATGTGATGATGCCTAAATTGAATGGGTTCGATACATTAAAACGACTGAGAGAAAAATGGTCTGCCCCAGTGTTGATGTTGACCGCAAAAGGCGATGAAATTGATCGCGTGGTGGGATTAGAGTTAGGCGCAGACGATTATCTACCTAAGCCTTTTAGTGAAAGAGAATTATTGGCGCGTATTCGCGCGATTTTGCGTCGAACCCAAGCGCCAGTGGTAAGCGAAAAAGAAAAGCTGTCGGACGGCTTTGAGTATTACGATCTAAAATTGTATCCGGGAAGATTAGAAGCCTATTGCCAAGAGACATTATTGGATTTAACCAGTACGGAATTTGCCTTGCTATATTATTTTTTACAACGCCCAGGGCAGGTATTGACTAAAGAAAATTTGAGCCTTGAAGTGTTGGGTAAACGTCTCTCAGCATTTGATCGAGCCGTGGACATGCATGTCTCCAATTTACGAAAAAAATTGCCAAATTGGGAAGATGGTAAAGTGCGAATCAAAACCTTACGTGGCCGGGGGTATTTATTGGTAGAGGGGAGCTGATGCGATTGCCCAATATCACCAGCTTGTATGGTCGAATATTCGCTATTTTCTGGTTTACTATGTTCCTTATCGTGATGGCTGTGCTTACCCTACCGCATCTTGATCCTCGTAAAAGTCGCGCGATTTCACCTCATCATTATGGAGTGATGCTCAAGATTCGTGATCGACTGGAAGATCGCTTTGCCGAGGCGCAAAGCATTGAACCTGTTATTGCCCTATTGGAAGGTCGTTCACAGCGACATAAAGATAAAGACGATCATCGTTTGAGTTTATTTTTAACGGATCTAGATGGCAATGTGTTGACCTTGCTAGAACGTCCTGACTTTATTGACCGTTCTTTACGTAATTTTGTTTCCAGCATAGAAAACCCAGCAATACCGAGTCAGCGTTTGTATGGCAAGATGATGTTTTCTGGGCCTATCCCCATCTACCTTGCTCATCAAGATTTTTATTTGATCGTTGCCAATCGTTGGGATCAACCACCAAATTTTTTATTGCAATTATTTGATCATCCATTGCGTTTGCTATTGCTTGTGATGTTGGTCAGTACGCCGTTTTTATTATGGCTTGCATGGGCATTAAGTCAGCCAGCTAGGCGATTAGAGAAGGCGGCTAAACGTGTATCAAAAGGGGTGTTTGAAACGGATCCGACATTGGAGAAGGGGCCGCAAGAGTTTCGACAGGCGGGCGCTAGCTTCAATCAAATGGTGGGGGCTGTCAATATGATGATCAGTCGCCAACAAAGGTTGTTATCGGATATTTCACATGAACTTAGATCTCCACTCACGCGTTTGCGCATGGCACAAGCTTTGGCGTCTCGTAAACAAGGGGACAGCCTCGAACTTGAGCGAATTGATCTTGAAGCGCAGCGACTGGAACAAATGATTGGTAAATTATTGGAATTGTCCAGTTTACAAGTTGACAGTCATCTGATTCGTGAACGTCAGCCCTTATCTAGTGTATTCAAGGAAATTTTTGCAGACAGTCAGTTTGAAGCAGAACAAATTCATAAAGTGGTGGAATTACCGGACATTCCGAACTGCGATATTCTGTGTCATCCACAATTATTAACAAGTGCATTAGAAAACATTATTCGCAATGCCATTTATTACAGTAAAAATAGAGTGAAAGTGTCTTTGACATTACAGTCGAGTCGCCTTTTAGTAGGGGTTGAAGACGATGGTGATGGTGTACCAGAGAATGAATTGGAATCTATTTTTAGACCTTTTTATCGAGTATCCGCGGCTCGAGACCGTCATTCTGGTGGAACAGGATTGGGCTTAGCCATTTCAGAAAATGCGATTCGTCAGCACAATGGCAGCATACAGGCAAAGAAAAGCTTACTGGGAGGCTTATTTGTTGAGGTGACTCTGCCTTTGTCTTAATAGGGAAAGTGATCATTAAGAGAGCAGATAGGTGAAAAAGAGAGTAGATAGATAAAAAATGGGAAGCCAATTGGCTTCCCATTTTTTATTGGTCGTCATTTACCTTATACAAAGATAAAGAATTTTGCGGTGAATAAGGCTGCCAAAGCGTAAACGGCAAAACTTACTTGCTTACCTTGGCCGGACAGTAATTTGATTACCGCGTAACTGATAAAAGATAAGGCGATGCCATCAGCAATGGAGTAGGTCAATGGCATGCTAAATGCGGCAATTAGAACAGGTGCCGCTTCAGAGATGTCATCCCATTCCACCCGTGCCAAGCTGCTGGTCATTAAAACAGCAACGTACATAAGTGCACCTGCTGTCGCATACGCTGGGATAGAACCTGCTAAAGGCGCAAAAAACAAACTCAACAAGAAGAGCACAGCAACCACGACAGCGGTAAGGCCAGTTCGACCACCTGCTGCCACACCTGATGCACTTTCAATGTAACTGGTCGTAGAAGAGGTGCCAAGAGCTGCGCCAGCAACGGTTGCTGTTGAATCCGCTAATAGTGCTTTTTTCAAGCGAGGTAGGTTGCCATTCTTATCCAATAAGCCACCACGTTGGCCCACTCCGATTAAGGTGCCAGATGTGTCAAAGAGGTCGACAAAGAAGAAAGCGAATACCACACTGATCATGGAGATTTGGAAAGCGCCTTCAATGTCCATGGCTAAGAAAGTTGGCGCAACAGACGGTGGCATAGATACCAAGCCAGCAAATTGACTTTGGCCTAGCAGCATAGACAAAAGGGTAATGATTAAAATACCAATCATTACTGCACCTGTGACGTTAAGGTAGGCTAGAGCGCAAATGATGAAAAAGCCCATTAGACCGTATATGGCAGAAGGAGAAGACAAGTCGCCTAGCGCCACCATAGTGGCTGGGTTTTTGACTATGATGCCAGCATTTTGCAAGGCAATCATAGCTAAGAATAAACCGATACCTGCCGCAATACCTAGTTTCAAAGACGTGGGTATTGCATTAATGACCCATTCGCGGATGCGCAAGATACTGATTAGAATGAACAAGATACCGGATAAAAATACGGCACCTAATGCTTGTTCCCAAGAATAGCCCATGCCATTTACGACACCAAAAGTAAAGAAAGCATTGAGGCCCATACCTGGTGCCATTGCAATGGGATAATTGGCGTACAATCCCATGATCAAACAGCCGATTGCAGCCGCTAGACAGGTTGCAACAAATACTGCCCCTGAATCCATGCCTGCTTGAGACAAAATAGAAGGGTTTACGAAAATGATGTAAGCCATGGTTAGGAAGGTGGTAATACCGCCAACCACTTCGTTACGCACATTAGTATTATGTGCTTTTAGTTGAAATAAAGGTTCAAGCATTGAATTGCCTTAATTGTGGTTTAGTTTTCAGGGTTAAAAAACGGCGTAAGTATAAAAAAATAAGCGCACTTTGTGCAGATAATATTGCAAAAAATTAACGGCACAAAGTGGCAGGGTTATTTATGGAAGTCGATGGCGCCTACATCCGCTACATAAGGGCTGTTAAAGGCCATCGCAGCTTGGTGCTCAGGGTGGGTTTGATAGCGTCTTAACTCCTCAAGGGAATCAAATTGCATATCTAAGATGAGATCCCAGCTGCGATTTTCTTTTAACTCATCTCGACCAATATGCAATGCTTTTATTTGTGCAATGCTGTGTTTTAAGGCCTGCATTTTTTCAATAAAGGAATCAATGTGGTCACCTGAGACATTGTCTTGGTATTTGATAAAGACATAATGCTGTAGCATGGTATTCCTTATAATCCGTTTAAGAGGCTTTTTGTTTCGGACTTTGTGTTGGCGTGGTGACGTCTACCGTTGGGGGAGCGTTATTGAGCGCCTCCATTGCGTAACCTGCTGCGGCCTTGTACTTAGCCATCATATCCTGACGCTCTTGCGCAGGGAAAACGGCTTCAATGTCTTCAAACATACCGCCACAGCGTTTATCCAGCTCGTTTAAGATAACAAATGGACCAGCGCCTCGATTGCGCAAGACAACGGCAGAAATATCCTCACACAAGCTATTATTGAATTCATTGAGTGCGGTCGCGGTCGCACCAAATTTGAGTATGGCTGCACCCAATACGCGAGCATCGACAATCGCTTGACTGGCACCATTGGAACCTGTCGGATACATAATGTGTGCCGCATCGCCCATTAATGCCACATTACCTTCTACCCAGCTTGGTACCGGATCTCTGTCTATCATTGGGTATTCAAAGACTTCTTGCGCACCTCTCAGCAAGCCTTGTATGTCGACCCAATCATAATTCCAATCGTCAAAATGATGAATAAAATCTTCCAGCTCGACTTTTTTATTCCAATCACCACTGGTCCAGCCGGCTGAATTGTCCATGGTGACCTCGGCAATCCAATTAATGGTGGCTAGGCCAGTTTGGGGATCGGCAGGCGTAATTGGATAGAAGACAATTCTATGATGATGTGTTCCTAAGCCGACGAATGAAGCGCCCGTGCGAATGGGCTTGGCTTGGGACGTACCTCGCCACATCACAGCGCCACCCCAGTGAATAGGTGGTTGCTGTGGGTACATTTGAGCGCGTACTGCAGAGTGTAAGCCGTCAGCCGCGATCAATAATGAACCTTCTAGCTCTATTTGTTCGCCTGTGGCTAAGGTGACGGTTGCAAGCACGCCCTCAGCTGTATTTCGATATTGCGTGACTTTATGGCCGGTTTTAATGGCCTCTTTGCCAAGGCGCTCAACAGCGGTGCGATACAGTAGCATTTGTAATTCACCACGATGAACGGAATACTGGGGCCAATGGTAGCCTGCCTCTAAACCACGAGGTTCACTGTAAACTTCTTTGCCGTTAAGACCAACTAAGGTCCACTCTTTGGTTTGAATACCTATGGTGTTAAGCAGGTCTTCATTTAAGCCTAGGTCATAGAGTTCACGAACGGCGTTTGGTTGGATGTTGATACCTACGCCAAGGGGCTTTAATTCCGCAACAGATTCCAATACTAGGCATGGCTGGCCGATTTGATGAAGGGTTAAGGCTAGAGCGAGTCCGCCAATGCCGCCGCCAGCGATTAGAATGGGTTTTTTATTATTCGAAGTAGTGTTGCTAGATGCCATGTTACTAAGAGCCATAGTTGAGAGGGTCCACAGTTTTTCATTAAACGGTTATTATCGCTAACACTGTCTTCCTATACAATCGCGTATTTGCCTATTGTCACCATTGTTCTATTCGATAGCCCTGCGCAGCTAGTGCTTTTAACACGCTATCAGGGCCGGCTAAATGTAAGGCGCCAACCAAAACAAGCTCTATTTCAGGTGTGTCGAACATTTGCGTTATCTGCGGAACCCATTGTTTATTGCGCTGAGTAAGTAGGGCGTCGTAAATGGCTGGATAATCGCTTTTAAAATCTATTATCTCGGTTTTGTTTAATGCTTCTAGTTTTCCTGAGCGCCAGCTTTGTTTGATGTTATCCATGGCGCTGGGCAGGGTGCTGACGTCCTCTAGTGTGTAGCGGACCATAATATTGGCTTCTATCTGATTAAGGCGGCTTAGTAGGGCGATTTGTTCTTCTAGCGTTTCCAGCCAGCCTTGTGTTTTACCGTCTTGCTGAGCCTTATTAGCGTAGTAAAAATCGACGCCTTCCTCTGTCATTTCAAGCTCACTGAGCGCATGTAATGTTAAAAAGATTGATAAGGCCACCGGTGTGAAGTTTTCGACTTGATGGTATGGAATACCATGTTGAGTTAAATAGTCATTAAGTCGTGTAAAAGAGGCTTTATTCAGATACTGATGAAGCTTGTCGCCATTTTGTAGCATCATGACCGATTGCCGTTGACTCTGGAAATTGGCTTGGTTTAAAGCATGAATATCCGTTTCAAACACCAGAGTATCCGCGTCTTGATAAGCCTTATCATACGCTGAGGGTAAAGGGTAATCTTCAGCGCTCAATACATGTATGGTGCCCGCTAAAAAGAGATGGCTGTTTCCGTTTGATACCTTCCATACAGAGGCTGCATGGCTTGGTAATGCAAGACACAGGGAAACGAGCAGCAAACTATTCATTAGAATCTTCATTATGTGATGGTCTATATTCATTATTGATGACCAGCAGATTACCAATAAGAGAGAAATAACAACAAGTAAATGAAGTGTTTTTTGATGACATTTTTTAACTGGCTTGATGATCTTTGTTAGTCGGCAACTTTATGAGATGTGATGGAAGTCTTATGTCTAAAATGCAATAAGAAATATAGATAATTTATTTAAGTCTTTGAATTTATTATTTTTATTTTTTATTTTGTGTGCCGATTTGATATCGATGCAACAGGATGAAATAGCCAAGAAAATGACGATTTTTTGGCTTTGGTGTATTTTGTCACTAACTTTGGCATCTTTTGTTATTGAGAGAATGGGCTTTATAGACGAATCTTTCTAGTATCGAAAGAGTTCATTTTGGAACTGTTCCAACAAAAACAATAAGAGGTTATAGGCCATGCCTGAATATAAAGCGCCATTGCGCGATATTAAATTTGTCACAGAGGAAGTTCTGGATATTTACGGTCATTACGCAAAGTTACCTAGTGCCGAAGAAGCAACGCCAGATATGGTGTCTGCAATTCTAGAAGAAGGTGCCAAGTTTGCTGAGCGTGTTCTTTCTCCTCTAAACCGTATCGGTGACCAGCAAGGTTGCCAATTCAATGACGGTGTCGTTACCACGCCTGAAGGCTTTAAAGAAGCTTACCAACAATATGTTGAAGGTGGTTGGCCATCGTTGTCACATCCTGAAGAAATGGGTGGTCAAGGCTTGCCAGATTCTCTTGGTATGTTGGTTACCGAAATGATCGCCACTTCTAACTGGTCTTGGGGTATGTACCCAGGGCTTAGTCATGGAGCGATGAATACCATTGAGCAACACGGTACAGAAGAGCAGAAACAGACGTATTTGACCAAGCTTGTATCGGGCGAGTGGACAGGCACCATGTGCTTAACTGAACCGCATTGTGGTACCGACTTGGGTATGTTGAAAACCAAGGCTGAGCCACAAGAAGATGGTAGCTATACTATTACTGGTACGAAAATCTTCATCTCTGCGGGTGAGCATGACATGGCAGAAAATATCGTGCACATCGTATTGGCACGTTTACCAGATGCTCCAGCCGGTACCAAAGGCATCTCACTGTTTATCGTTCCTAAATTCAACGTAGATGACGCGGGTGAAAAAGCCGATCGTAATCAATTGGCTTGTGGTTCCATCGAACATAAGATGGGCATCCATGGTAACGCGACTTGTGTGATGAACTTTGACGGTGCCAAAGGCTTTTTGATCGGACCACCAAATCGCGGTTTGAACTGCATGTTTACCTTCATGAACGCGGCTCGTTTAGGTACGGCAATGCAAGGTTTGGCGCATTCTGAGTGGGCTCTACAAAACTCAGTGGCTTACGCTAAAGATCGTTTGCAAATGCGTGCTTTGTCTGGTGCTAAGGCGCCTGAAAAAGCGGCTGATCCTATTATCGTTCACCCTGATGTTCGCCGCATGTTATTGACACAAAAGGCCTTTGCAGAAGGTGGTCGTGCGTTGATTCATTACTGCTCTATGTTGGTGGATAGCACCAAACATGGCAGCAAAGAAGAGAAAGAAGAAGCAGAAGACTTGATGTCTTTATTGACGCCAATTGCCAAAGCATTTTTGACGGAAACAGGTTTTGAAGCGGCTAACCACGGACTACAAGTTTTTGGTGGTCACGGTTTCATTGCTGAATGGGGGATGGAGCAAAACGTACGTGATTGTCGTATTTCCATGCTGTACGAAGGCACAACTGGCATTCAGGCACTGGATCTATTGGGTCGTAAAGTACTGATGACGCAAGGCGCTACACTGCGTCGTTTCACTAAGATTGTTCATAAGTTCTGTAAAGAACACAAGGGTGACAAACGCTTCAAATCCTACCTCTCCGCGCTAGACAAACTGAACAGCGAATGGGGCGATGTGACCATGAAAATTGGTATGAAAGCCATGCGTAATAAAGAAGAAGTGGGCGCAGCGTCGGTTGATTATCTTATGTTCTCTGGCTATGTGGTATTGGCTTACTTCTGGGCTCGTATGGCCATCACAGCGAAGAACAAGCTAGACCAAGGTACGGATGAAGTGGGTTTCTACACAGCGAAATTACAAACAGCGACTTTCTACTACGATCGTATTCTGCCACGTACTAAAGCGCACGTAGAGGCGATGTTGTCTGGTGCCGATAATTTACTGGATATGGACGAAGATAACTTCCTATTCCTAAATGCTTAATAGTAAAAATAGCTGCCCTGATAGCAGGGCAGCAAAAGACAGAATAATTAAATGAGGTGTGTTATGAGCGATGCTAAAGCTGTTTTTGATTCCATGTTAAATCGTTTCGATGCCGATGAAGCCGACGACATGGAAGCGGTCTTTCAATTTGACTTAGACGATGCTGACAGTTATTACCTAAGCATTGATGAAGGTAAATGCGAAATGGGTGAAGGGGAGCACGATGATCCTACTGTTACTCTGAGCATGGACCTTGCTACATTGAAAGATGTAATGAGTGGTGAATTAGATGGCATGCAAGCCTTCATGCAAGGTAAAATCCGTGCAGATGGAGACATCATGCTAGCAACCAAGTTAACGCAAATTTTCCCCCAGTAACAAGAAAATTGCAGAAAACTTCTAAGCTCAACTGCTAAACTTGTGGTTGAGCTTTTGTATTTGATTCTCTCCAACATAAAAAAAACAACTGGAGCTTTTTATGACAACGGATACTTCTCCTCATAACAACCTAGATAATGAGAAAGTGCCAGGTAGTTATTTACCAGACTCGCTAAACCCTAATGGTTATCAATGTCTAACCGATGTACTTGCAAAAGCGGTTGATAAATACGCCGACTTGCCTGCCTACACAAGTGTAGGGCGCACTATTACTTACCGTGAATTGGATGAAAAATCTAACGAGTTTGCGGCCTATTTGCAAAATGAAACCAGCTTGTTACCTGGTGATCGAATTGCTATCCAGTTACCTAATATTATCCAATATCCGATTGTGCTTTTTGGTGCTATGAAAGCGGGTATGGTGGTGGTTAATACCAATCCACTTTATACCCCAAATGAACTGGAGCACCAATTTAACGATGCTAATGTGAAAGCCGTCGTAGTGTTCGCTAATATGGCGAGCAACGTGGAAAAAATTCTGCCTAAAACCAGCATTCAGCATGTCATTATTACCGAAATTGCAGACTTGCATCCGCCAGTAAAACGTTTGTTGGTGAACTCGGTAGTAAAATACGTGAAGAAAATGGTGCCGCCATATCATATACAGGGTGCTCTTACGCTTAACCAAGCTTTAGCTAAAGGGCGTGGCAAGAGTGTGGCTAAAGCATCAATTAAGCCTGAGGAAATTGCCGTGTTGCAATACACGGGTGGTACCACAGGTGTTGCCAAAGGCGCTATGCTAACCAACGCTAACTTGTTAGCCAATATGTATCAATTAAGCTCGCGCTTACAGACTATAATTGATGAGCGAACCGAAACCTATATTGCGCCTTTGCCTCTGTATCATATTTATGCATTTTTGATTCATGGTCTGACCTTGCTTGAGCGAGGTGCCCATAGCATCTTGATTCCAAACCCTCGTGATTTACCTGGTTTCGTTAGCGAATTGAAGAAGTGGAAATTTACGGGTTTTGTTGGTCTTAATACCTTGTTTGTCGGACTTTGTAATCGTGAAGATTTCCGCGCTTTGGATTTCACCGCTTTGAAATTGACCTGTTCTGGCGGTATGCCACTCACTCACGCCGCAGCCGACGAATGGAAACGCATTACCGGATGCCAAGTGGTCGAAGGTTACGGCTTAACGGAAACCTCACCTGTTGTGTCATTCAATCCGATTGGTAAAGAACGTATCGGAACCATAGGTTTGCCAGTGGGTGAAACGGACATCAAGATCCAAGGTGATAAGGGTGAGGCCTTGCCACAGGGTGAATCAGGCATGTTGTGCGTGCGTGGCCCACAGGTCATGAAAGGCTACTGGAACCGTGAAGAAGCGACTCGTGAAGTAATGACCGAAGATGGTTTCTTGATCACAGGTGACATCGCCATGCAGCATGAAGATGGCTACCTACAAATCGTTGATCGTGCCAAAGATATGATCATAGTGTCTGGTTTCAACGTATACCCAACAGAAGTGGAAGACTGTATTTCCTCTCATCCTTCGATTCTTGAGTCGGCTGCCATTGGCGTGCCAGATGATAAAACAGGTGAAGCGGTAAAAGCTTTTGTCGTGATGAAAACGGATGAAAGCATTGATATAGAAACATTGAGAGTATTTTGTAAGGAGCATTTGGCTGCTTACAAGGTGCCGAAGTACATCGAAGTACGCACTGAACTGCCTAAGACCAATGTCGGTAAAGTATTACGTCGTGCTTTGCGCGAAGAAATGGCTGACTAAGCGTATTTTTATTTCTGCGCGACAGCGGCTGAGTTCGCTGTCGCGCAGTACCCCCTTTCCATACGCCTTTCCTAGGAGAGAATGATGACGCAAGTGAAACGTCAGTTGCTGCATCGTCGTCGTATTGAGTCATACGGTTTTTTGCGTGATGATGGCTTATGGGAAGTCGAAGCCACGATGCAAGACCTCAAGGCTCATGATGTACATCGAGAGTACGACGGCAGCCTGGTTCCTAAAGACACACCTTTTCATGATATGTATGTGCGTTTAACGTTAGACGACAGTTTTTTGGTTAAAGACATAGAAGTCTCTATGCATGCCTTTCCTTTTCCTGGTTGTGGTGGTGCGGTGCCGTCGTTTGATGTCGTGAAAGGCACGCGTATTGGTCCTGGTTGGAATCGTTGGTTAAAGGAAACCTTTGCTGGGAAGTCTGGTTGTACTCATGTGATGGAGTTATTGCCAGTGGCTGCAACGACGGCATTTCAGACCATGTGGCAGCCGTTAAGTGAAAAATACCCTCAACAAGTACCGATTGCGATTGGTAAGTTGGTGAACACCTGCCAAGGTTGGGCAGAGGATGGTCCCATGGTGAAAAAGCTGGTGGAAGAGCAAGTATTAACATTACCCGCTGGGGAGATTTCCTAATGAGTGAATTGGTAACGGAAAGAATCGAAGCGGGGGTGCAATACATTTGTCTCAACCGTACGGATAAAAAAAACGCGATTACATTAGAAATGTATCAGGCATTAACTGAGTTATTGCATTTTGCTGAACAGAATCCTGCGGTAAAAGCCAGCATGATCTTTGGCGCTGGAGATGACTTCTCTTCAGGTAATGACATCAAAGAGTTTATACAAATTGCTCAAGCACCTGAGAAAATGGAATCCATCATGGCTTTTTTGCAAATGCTCAGTGGTTATAAAAAACCGCTGCTAGCGGGTGTGGAAGGCCGTGCCGTTGGGGTTGGTGCGACTATGCTATTGCATTGTGACATGGTGGTGGCGTCACGCAGTGCCAAATTGCAGTTTCCGTTCGTACAACTTGGTGTTGTGCCTGAAGCGGCATCGAGTCATCTTTTGCCGCAATTGGTTGGTCATCAAAAAGCCTTTGAAATACTTATTTTAGGTGACTTTATTGAAGCAAAAGACGCCCATGATTTGAAAATGCTCAATCATTTATGCGAACCAGGTGAGGCATTTCAGGTGGCACAAATGTACGCCCAGAAAATTGCTGCTTTGCCAGTGGAAGCGGTGGCTTTGAGTAAGGATTTATTAAAGTATCGCGATCATGATGATGTGCAGATGACACTGATGCGTGAAGGTCGCATCTTCAAAGACAGATTAAAGTCCCAAGAAGCCTATCAGGCCTTTGCTGCTTTTTTATCGCGAAATAAATAATGCAAAGTTTGATATTCAACGTCTCATCACAGATGGGGCTTTTTTTGTTAATGAAAAATAAGTTTTCTTTTCACTATACACTGTGATTTTTTTCATAAATTGCGGCTAAACTCAAAAGAAGAAAGCGCATGAAATAGGCTAACTCAATCATCCATGATTATTTTTGTTAGTTAACTGGCGCTTTTTTGTTATTGATGAAAATTGCGCTCAAACTAATATAGGCTGCAAGAAAATAATAAATACGAGGGACTTATGAAAATCCTAGTTTCTGTTAAACGCGTTATTGATTATAACGTCAAAGTTCGTGTTAAGGCTGACCAGACTGCGGTCGATCTTACGAATGTCAAAATGTCTATGAATCCCTTCTGTGAAATCGCTGTAGAAGAGGCTATTCGCTTGAAAGAAAAAGGCGTAGCGTCGGAAGTGATTGCGGTTTCTATCGGTTCTAAAGCCTGTCAAGAAACCTTACGTACGGCACTTGCCTTGGGAGCTGATCGGGCCATTCAAGTGGAAGCGGAAGACGATGTGGATTCTCTTTCAGTAGCGAAATTGTTAGCAAAAGTGGCGCAAGAAGAAGCTGTTGATTTGATCATAATGGGTAAGCAGGCGATCGATTCTGATAATAATCAGACGGGTCAAATGCTGGCAGCATTGTTGGATTATCCTCAGGCGACATTTGCTTCTGAAGTGGTGATTGATAATGGCGAAGCACAAGTGACTCGTGAAATTGATGGCGGTCTACAAACGCTTGCGGTGACTTTGCCTGCGGTCGTCACAACGGATCTGCGTTTGAATGAGCCACGTTTTGCTTCTTTGCCGAACATCATGAAAGCCAAAAGAAAGCCACTGGATGTAAAAGCGCCTGCTGATTTGGGTGTCGAGATTCGTTCCAATGTGAGCGTGGTATCGGTTACGCCGCCGCCAGAACGTGCCAGTGGTATTAAGGTTGGCTCAGTGACTGAGTTGGTAGACAAACTTAAAAATGAAGCGAAGGTGGTGTCATGAGTATTTTAGTCATTGCTGAACACGATAATAAATCTCTAAAACCTGCCACGCTAAATACGGTTACTGCTGCTTCACAAATTGGCGGTGATATTCATCTATTGGTGGCGGGTTTTGAATGCCAAACCGTGGTTGAACAAGCGTCTTCAGTGACTGGGGTGGCTAAAGTTTTGGTTGCCGACAATCAGGCATACGAACATCAGTTGGCGGAAAACATCTCTAAGTTAGTGGTAGATGTAGCGGAAGGTTACACCCACATCTTAGCGCCAGCGACGACGACGGGCAAAAATACCTTGCCTCGCGTGGCTGCCTTGCTTGATGTGGCTCAGCTATCCGATGTCATTAAAGTTGAGTCTGCAGACACATTTGTGCGTCCTATTTATGCAGGTAATGCCATCGCTACGGTGAAATCTGCTGACTCAGTAAAAGTGATGACGATTCGTGCCACAGGTTTTGATGCAACCGCAGGCGAAGGTGGCAGTGCAGAGCGTGAAGTATTGGCGCAGGTTATTGCTGCTGATAAGAGCCGTTTTATCAAAGACGAACTGGCTGAATCAGATCGTCCAGAGTTAACCGCAGCGAAAGTTGTGGTGTCTGGTGGTCGTGGTATGGGGAGTGGCGACAACTTCAAGTTATTGGAAGGTGTGGCTGACAAACTGGGTGCTGCTATCGGTGCTTCACGTGCTGCGGTCGACGCAGGTTTTGTGCCGAATGATTTTCAAGTTGGTCAAACGGGTAAAACCGTTGCCCCTGATTTGTACATTGCGGTAGGTATTTCTGGTGCCATTCAGCATTTGGCTGGTATGAAGGGCTCTAAGGTCATTGTTGCGATCAACAAAGATGAAGAAGCCCCTATCTTCCAAATTGCCGATTACGGTTTGGTGGCTGACTTGTTTGAAGCCGTGCCTGAATTGGAAAGTAATCTATAAGTATCCCCTAGGGAAAACGATTTAATCTAGGTCCAGTTCAATCGTATTGAGCTGGGTCATAATAAAAATAATTGGAGACCAGCATGATTTTCGAAGGACAAGCAGTCAAGGTTGCAGTCGATGATGCAGGTGTGGCAACCGTCACTCTGGATTTGGCCGGTGAGTCGGTTAATAAATTTAACAGTCTTACGTTAAGCGAATTGGCAAAAGCTGTTGATACTCTTAAGCAAACTGACGATCTACAAGGCGTTGTTTTCGCTAGTGCAAAAGACGTGTTTGTTGTCGGTGCCGACATCACGGAATTTACCTCATGGTTCAAGTTGTCAGATGAAGAGTTGACTGACAAATTGCGCGATGCCCACAATATTTTCAACGATATTGCCAACTTACCTTGTCCAACCGTTGCCGCTATAAACGGTATCGCACTCGGTGGTGGTATGGAATTGGTGTTGTCTTGTGATTACCGCGTGATGGCTGACTCAGCGAAAATTGGTCTTCCAGAAACACAGCTAGGTATCTACCCAGGATGGGGCGGTACTGTGCGTTTACCTCGCCTGATTGGTGTCGATAATGCCTGTGAATGGATCTGTGGTGGTGCACAAAAACGCAGTGCTGATGCCATGAAAGATGGTGCGGTTGACGCGGTTGTTGCAGTAGATAAGGTTCAAGATTCTGCTCGTCATCTTGTTCAGCAGGTAATGGATGGCAAGCTAGATTACAAAGCGCGTCGTGAAGAACTTCGTGCTCCGATGGTATTCTCTCCGATTGAAAAGATGATGATTTTTGAGTCCGTTCGCGGTGTGGTTGGAGCCAAAGCTGGCAAACATTATCCAGCACCAATGGCAGCCATTAAAACCATGGAAAAAGGCATCAGTCAATCCATGGAAAAAGCCATTGAGACGGAAATTAAAGGTTTTATTAAGCTTGCCAAAGGGCCAGTGGCGAAATCTTTGGTGAACTTGTTCTTAAGTGATCAAGCCATTAAGAAAAGCGCCGGTAAAGTATCGAAAGGTGCGACGCCAGTGAAGCAGGCGGCGGTATTAGGGGCAGGTATCATGGGTGGCGGTGTGGCTTACCAGTCTGCTTCTAAAGGTACGCCTATTATCATGAAAGACATTCGCCAAGAAGCATTGGATCTTGGTTTGAGTGAAGCGAACAAATTGTTTAATGGCCAAGTTGAACGTGGCCGCTTGACTACAGATAAAGCGCTTAAAGCCATGAATGGCATTACCCCAGCCTTGAGCTACGGTGAGTTTGAGCAGGTTGATTTGGTGGTGGAAGCGGTTGTTGAAAACGTCAAGATTAAACAATCTGTCTTAGCAGAGGTAGAAGGCAAGATCGCCGATGACGCGATTTTGACATCGAATACGTCGACTATTTCCATTACTGAATTAGCGAAAGCACTAAAACGACCAGAAAACTTCTGTGGTATGCACTTCTTCAACCCTGTACATCGCATGCCGCTGGTGGAAGTTATCCGCGGTGAAAAAACCAGTGATGCCGCGATTGCTAAAACAGTGGCTTACGCGCAAGCCATGGGTAAAACCCCAGTGGTGGTAAACGATTGTCCAGGCTTCTTGGTAAACCGAGTTCTTTTCCCTTACTTCGCAGGTTTCTCTTTGATGATGCAAGAAGGGGCGGATTTCCAAGTGGTTGATAAGACTATGGAACGTTTCGGTTGGCCAATGGGGCCTGCTTACTTGCTTGATGTCGTGGGTGTGGATACCGCTTTTCATGCCGATCAGGTGATGGCGGATGGCTTCCCAGATCGTATGAAACACGAAGGCAAAAATGCCGTTGACCGTTTATTTGAGCTAGAGCGTTTTGGTCAGAAAAACGGTAAAGGTTTCTACACTTACGAGCCAGATCGTAAGGGTAAGCCGAAGAAAATTTTCAATGAAGAAATCAATGCTTTGCTTGCGCCCGTGGTGACTTCTAAAACGGAGCTGAGCGAAGACGATATTATCGCTCGTATGATGATTCCATTGTGTATCGAGACCGTGCGCTGCTTGGAAGAGAAGATTGTTTCTTCTGCTGCGGAAGCGGACATGGGGTTGATTTACGGTATTGGTTTTCCTCCCTACTTGGGGGGTGCTCTTCATTACTTGGATCAGATGGGACTGCAAGCATTCTGTGACCTTGCAGATAAATACAGCCACCTAGGTAAGTTGTACGAGCCAACCGCGACAATGCGTGAAATGGCGAAAAACAACGAAACTTACTACAGCGCTTAATTGCCCAAAGGAAGAGGAGAATCTCCATGAAACTGAATCCAAACGATGTCGTCATCATCGACGCAGTTCGCTCACCTATGGGCAAATCCAAAAATGGTGTGTTTCGTAACGTGCGCGCAGAAAATTTATCAGCAGGTCTAGTAAAGGCCTTGTTTAAACGCAATCCAAATGTGGATCCTAATGAGGTTGAAGATTTGATCTGGGGCTGCGTAAACCAAACCCTAGAGCAAGGTTTCAACATGGCGCGTGCGGTATCTTTGTTGGCGGGGTTGCCAATCACTTCAGCAGCGCAAACCGTGAACCGTCTGTGTGGTTCTTCCATGTCTGCAATTCATACGGCCGCTCAAGCCATCATGACAGGTCAGGGTGATGTATTTGTTGTCGGTGGTGTAGAGCACATGGGCCACGTTGGCATGATGCACGGTGTGGACGTAAACCCTGCTTTGTCCAAACACATGGCGAAAGCGTCCATGATGATGGGTGTGACAGCGGAAATGTTGGGCAAAATGCACGGTGTCAGCCGTGAAGCGCAAGATGAATTTGCCGTGCGTTCTCATCGTCTTGCTCATGAAGCCACGCTGCAAGGTCGTTTCGCTAATGAAATCGTTGCCTTAGAAGGTCATGATGCCGATGGCAACAAGGTACTTGTCGAAGTGGACGAAGTGATTCGTCCAGAAACCTCTATGGAATCTTTGGCGGGTTTGAAACCTGTTTTCATGCCAAAAGTCGGTACGGTAACCGCGGGTACTTCCTCTGCTCTGTCAGATGGTGCATCGGCAATGTTGATGATGTCTGCGCAAAAAGCGCAGGATCTAGGTTTAACGCCAATTGCCAAAGTACGCAGCATGGCAGTAGCGGGTTGTGATCCGGCGATCATGGGTTACGGTCCAGTACCAGCGACTAAGAAAGCATTAAAACGCGCAGGTTTGACCATTGATGATATCGATATGGTGGAAGTAAACGAAGCCTTCGCTGCGCAATCTATTCCAGTATTAAAAGATTTGAAACTACTGGATCTAGTGGATCAGAAAGTGAATTTAAACGGTGGCGCCATCGCTCTTGGACACCCATTGGGTTGTTCGGGGACGCGTATTTCCACCACTCTGCTTAACGTGATGCGTGATAAAGACGCAACACTCGGGCTTGCTACCATGTGCATCGGCATGGGGCAGGGCATTGCAACCGTTTTTGAACGAGTGTGATGCTGATAACTTATCGAATGCTACTTCGATAAAATTTATCTCTAACTTCTGTCTTTGCCCCACCTTGTGTGGGGCTTTTTTTGGCCTGTCTTTTTGTTTTACGCTGCCGCTTAATAGGGTGACTCGGTGACGATTCTGTATCATGATATTGATTTGTTAAAATGATTTTGTATTTAGGAGTGAGCGTGAAGATTGCCGTATTGGATGATTATCAAGACAGTGTTAAACATCTAGCCAGCTTCGCTTTGTTAAAAGATTATCAGGTGGCGGTGTTCAACCAAACTTTTAGCGAGGACGAGTTGGTCGAGAAGTTGAGCGATGTGGATATCTTGGTGCTGATCCGTGAGCGTACTGTTATCACCGAATCCTTGCTGCAACGCCTACCTAACCTCAAACTCATTAGTCAGACAGGTAAAGTCAGTAATCATCTAGAGCCTGCATTGTGTCACCAGTATGGCGTGGAAGTCGCGGAAGGCGTTGGTTCTCCAGTGGCACCGTCTGAGCTTTGTTGGGCTTTGATCATGGCTGCGAGTCGTCATATCCCAACCTATGTCGATCAGCTCCAACAGGGAGAGTGGCAATCGTCCAAAGCGCTCGGTTTGGGGCGAACACTTAATGGGCAAACCTTAGGTATCTGGGGCTATGGAAAGATAGGTCAACGTATTGCTCAATTTGCTAAAGTGTTTGCTATGCAGGTGATGGTTTGGGGCAGTGAAACCTCACGTCAAAAGGCCTTGGCGGATGGCTTCTTGGTCGCTGAGTCTAAGTCTCAATTCTTTCAATCGGCTGATATAGTGTCGCTGCATTTGCGTCTTAATCCGGTAACCAAATGCTGCGTAACAAGGGAAGATTTGGCATTAATGAAAGAAGATTCTTTGTTCGTCAACATCAGTCGTGCGGAGCTGGTTGAGTCGGGAGCTTTGTTTGATGAATTACGTCGTGTGCCAAGTAAACGCGCTGCTGTGGATGTGTATGAAAATGAGCCCGCAAATGCTCAAAATGAACCATTGTTAGGATTGCCTAATATCTTATGTTCACCTCATCTTGGCTATGTTGAGCGCAATAGTTATGAGTTGTATTTTAAGGCGGCTTTTGAAAATGCTGTGGCTTTTGCTAAGGGAAAGCCACAGCAACTTGTTGCTAAGAAATAGCCAAATACTACACTTTAAAACTGCCAACTTGTTTATTAAGCCCTTGATAAAGTTTTGAAATTTGGTCTGATTGGTTACTGATGAGTGAAGAAACTTCTTCAGCTCCATCCGTTTGTATTTTGAGAGAGGACAAGTTTTCATTAATGCTATTTGAGACGCTAGATTGTTCTTGCGTGGCTTGAGCGGTTTGAGCCGCCATATTTTGTACCTTTTCGAAAGATTCTTTTAACGCGTCGAAGGTGCGAATCACCTCATCAAAATTAGAGGCTGTATGGTTCACATTGGTTCGACTGCTTTGTGTCGCATTTAATGATTTCTTCACGTTGGCTTTAAGTCGATCAATCATGGTTTCTATTTCATCTGTACTGTCTTGCGTTCGTGTAGCAAGCGTACGGACTTCATCAGCAACTACCGCAAAACCTCTACCTTGTTCACCGGCTCTAGCTGCTTCTATGGCGGCATTCAAGGCTAAAAGATTAGTCTGTTCAGCAATATTACGTATCACTTCTAATACCGAGGCAATGGCTTCTGAACTCTCTTCTAATTCTTTGGCTCTGGTTAATGATTCTTCGATATCATCGATTAAGCCTGAAATAGCATCATGAGACGTTTTTACGGCTTCAATTCCTTGCTGAGTCAGGTTTGTTGAGGTCGTCGCTTCAGCAGCCGTTTCTGAGGCAGCACTTTCCATTTGTTGATTTGCCATATTCATTTCATGGCCTGCACTCACAATGGAGTCCGAAACTGTGCCTAAGGCTTCGGTGATCTGAGTGGTGTGTACAGACGCATTTTTTAATTCATGAGTCATTTTACCTAACGACGTTGATTGCTTGTGAATACTCGCGATGATGAGGCGAAGCTGCTCTACAAAGTCATCAAACTCTTTTGCTAAATCGCCTAATTCGTCTTTTGAGGTTGAATTAATTTTCTGGGTTAAATCGCCATCGCCTTCAGCAATTTCCTTGATGCGCTTGGTCATACTTCTCACATCTTTGGTCAGTTTAAGAGGAATAAAGTAGCCAAATGCCATGGCAATTAGAAAAGCGATGATAATAATAACCATCGCTATTTCTTGATAGGATCTCACTTTATCTTGGGTAAGCTGTTCAACCGTCCTAGAATAATTTCTTACGGTTTCACCTGCGACATCCAGCATGGTTCGAATGTCGCTAAAGGCTTTATCCGCAATGATAAAACTTTCCGAAAGCTGGATTTTATTTTCAATATTGGGAGAATTGATAAAGGCTTCGCTTTCTTGTAGCCACTCATTAAATAAGGTATCAAATTCTCTATATGGGTCGGTAAGAAATGTCTCTGAGACCAAAAGACTACGATAGGTATGGAAACGTTGTAATGCTTGCTGAGTATTTTCTATGAATAATTGCTTATTCTCCTCAATGGTGCCAATGCCGTTGATGATTTCTTGTTGGGCTAGTCTGGCTTGGTACAGATCCCTATCTGCATTGAGTACTTCAGCGATGGCTTCAATATAATTCTGTAAGTCTAAATCAGAGCCATATTTCTCTTCCATTTCATGAGTATGATCTCTTAACTTTTCTCCGGCCTCGTCGAGCATGTTGCGAATGACGGTAAATTTCTCATCGAGGTTTTGAAACTCTTGTGAAATAGTTATTTGAGCTTTTGAGGTAATGACTAACTGATTACTTGCCGACAGCCATCTGTTATAAAGTGCTTCAAATGTATTGAATGGCTCTGTTAATTGACTGGGTTCTCCTTCAAGGTGTTCTAGGTATAATTGAAAACGGTCATAAACTTGTTGGGCGTTTTCCTCATAATCTTGAAGATTTTGCTCTCTATCACCATCGTTTGCGTATAATTTTTCTTGTGCTAACCGAGCTTGATAAATATCGCGATCTGCGTTGAGTACTTCTGATATTGCTTCAAAATAGTGTTCTGTTTGTACACTCATTGAACGTTTTTGCAAATTGCTCATAAACATCATGAAAACAAATAGGGCCACTAAAATGAGAGCAAGAGATATGATTGGCATCATAACTTTTAATCGAATGGAGTGAATACGCATTGTCTTTCCTTTTACCTAGTCTTTTGGGTTGTACAAAAAATAGTCTAGGTAAGGGAAATAGATAATTCCAAAGTCGTTTTCAACTAATTCGTAAACTTTAGTAACAATAATAACGCCTTAGGAGTTTTACTTGTCATTTTGCTCTTTTAAATCTATTAATTTTATTATTTTCGATGCTTGGCGTTGCATAATGATTTCACCCTGTCGTATCGATAATAATACTTCTCCTTGACGACGAATGACGCTGTAATCGTCTCCACCCTCCAGTAGTATGCAGTTTGCTGTTTTGCCGACCTCAATGCCGTAATCATCCAAATATAAGGTTTTAGCGCTGTTTTCAGTAATAAGATTCAAGGCTTGTCGATAGTCCTGATAGCCCATCATTTGGCAGATATGCAGGGCAAAATCTAAGGTTCTCAATAGCTTGCCATTGCCCAAGGAATACCAAGGATCAAAGATGGAATCTTGCCCTAAGCAGACATTCATACCGGCTTCCAAAAGCTCTTTTACGCGAGTCACTCCACGACGTTTCGGAAAAGTATCAAAGCGGCCTTGCAGATGAATGCTTTCCGTTGGGCAAGAAATGAAATTGATGTTTGAATTTTTCAGTAAACGAAACAGCTTTGAACAATAGGCATTATCGTAGGAATGCATGGCGGTCGTGTGACTGGCGGTGACCTTATGGCCCATATCAAATCTAAGGGCTTCGTAGGCTAGGAATTCTAAAAAACGTGAGTTAGGGTCGTCAATTTCATCACAATGCACATCCACCAAGCGATCGTATTTTCGTGCTAAGCCAATTAACGTTTTGACGGATTCCTCGCCGAGTTCTCTGGTGTATTCGAAGTGGGGGATGCCGCCGACCACATCGGCGCCTATTTCCAGAGCTTGTTCCATCAAACTCAAACCGTTTGGGTAAGACAGCATGCCATCTTGTGGGAAAGCGACCACTTGAATATCGATTTTGTCTTTCAGTTCATCGCGAATGGCGCACAGTGTCTTGATGCCGATTAAGCTTGGGTCGGTAGTATCTGCGTGGGTACGAATAGCCTGTACGCCGTTTTGCACCAGCAATTCTATGGTCGATAAGACTCGACGACGGATGTCCGCTTCATCCAGCATGGGCTTACGTTGCCGCCAACGTTCGATGCCTTCGAATAGGGTGCCGCTTTGGTTCCACTCGGGCTCTCCGGCGGTGAGTGCGGCATCTAAATGTATATGAGGTTCCACAAAAGGCGCACAAAGTAGATTTTGTTGCGCGTCTAGTTGTTTTTCTGTGGCAGGGATAAGCTGAGTTTGTGAAGTGATTTTAGTGAACTTGCCGTGTTCAATATCCAGCGTGAAAAGTTCGGCTTGGTGGCGTAAACGGGCGTTTATAATTTGCATAAGTGTCCTTAATCCTCGGTCAAAACTCGATTTTGACCATCCAAATTATGATGATGAAATAAAATTTGCTCGATCAACAGAGCATTTTGTAGATTGAGTCGACTAAAAGGGTCTTGTAAAGAGTAGCCAAGTTTTTGCTCGATACGCCCTAAACGGTAACTCAAGGTATTGCGATGAAGGTCCATGGCATCGGCGGTTTGTTGTAAATGCCCAAAGTGGTTGAAATAGTGTTCAAGGGTGTTTTTCATTTCTAAACTGGCATTATCACGGCAAAAGCACAAATCTCCTAAATGCTGTTTGCAGAACTCGGCAAGCATATTACGTTGTGGAATGGCGGAAAATAATTGGGCTATACCCAGTTGCTCATAGAAAAACACTCTTTGATGGGGGTGTTTTATGGCAAATTGCAATGCTTGTCTGGCTTCTTCAGCCGCTTCGGATAAATTTTCTAATCCTTGTTTTTGGCTGCTGACTCCCATGCTCAAAGTCAAATCTGGAAAGCTCGATTCTAGTCGCTCACGCAGTTGTGAAAGATCTTCATACAATTCAGTTATTTCATTTTTTGGAGTTGGCCAGACCGCCAATAAGCCTTTTTCATCAGACAAAACCGGCCATTCAATATGACGGCGTTTTAACAAGGCTTCTAACGCTTGCTCAATGTGCTGATGTTGCTGAAGTTGTATGCTGGCAGAAGGGGCTTGCTTGTCATCCTTCAGACGATAACTCAATGTTAAACCAACGAACGCAGATTGACTGCTGATGCCAAGATCTTTGGCTCTTAAATGAATCAGTTCGGGGGCTTGTTGAAAGCCGTTAATGAGCTTACTTAAAAATAAGCGAACAGATTTTCCGAGTAAGTTATCTTGCACAATGGCGTTGCTGATGATTTCAGTGACCACCACCATTTTCAAATGGTAAGGTTGTTCAAACAAAGGTATCTGATAATGATTGGCTAATTCCAATACAGACTTAGGAATTTTTTGAATAAATTCCGGGCCAGTCAAGATGACCATACCAGCCACATGACTTTGCGCAGCCTCATGAATAAGCTGGCACAGGTTTGCTTCGTCTCGTGTGTGATTGATACCAGTAACAAATACCAATTCGCCGCCGCTAACCCATGCTTGAATGGATTCGTTTTCTGCAACATAAGGCCAACGCACTATGCGTTGGCCTCCAGTCAGCCCAGCTCGAAAGGTAATGCTTTCAAGACCAGGCAGTTTAGGGATATCGGCACAACTGATGCTCATGAATGCTTAATGGCCGCCTTTGATTGATTTTGTGTAATCATAGAGAGTACAGCATAGACTAGGACGGCAGTGACCACCCCCACAATAGGCGGCAATACTGGTGAAGTATAAGCCGCCGCCGAGGCGATAGCATAAGCCACTAAGCCAGGCCAATGGAAGGCGGGTAAATGACTGCCAGCAAGACTTGGGTATTGACCCTTATAGCGAATCCAGAAATCCGCCATGATAATGCCACCAATAGGTGGGATAAAAGTACCGAGTAAGATTAAAAAGGGAATCAAGAAGTTGTACATACCGAAAACGGCAAGTAGGGTACCAATGGCTGCGCCGACGACCGTGACCGTTCGGCGTTTATCAGTACGCAACAAATTACAGCCAGCCACGGCAAAGTTGTAAATGGTGTTGTCTTGTGTGGTCCAGATATTCATGAACAACATTAACACCGCCAGTACCAAAAAGCCTTGCGCTAACATGACATCCACAATATCAGCTTGTTGATAGATTAGCGTGCCCAATGCGCCAGTAAGCACCATAAGTCCATTACCAATGAAAAAGGCCGCCATGGTGGCGATAATGGCAACCTTACCGCTGCTGGCAAAACGACTCCAATTAGTCGCTTGCGTGCCGCCACTGATGAAAGTGCCAATTACTATGGTCACCGCAGCAGTGAAACTCAGGCTCTCTGTGGTTTCAATATTGAGTAAACCTGCCATACCGCCCACATCTACTAAGCCGGTATAAAGACTGATTAAAATAAAGATCAGCATCAGCGGCACAGCAAATCGTGACAAGATGTCCATGCCTTTGAAACCTATCATAGCGGTAATACAAAAGGCCATACCAAATAGGATCATCAAAGGGGTTTGCCAGCTTTCGGTAATACCAGTGACTTTCACAAGCACAATGGCCAGAGTGGCAGTTCCCCAAGCGTACCAACCTATTTGAGTGAAGCCCAATACGAAGTCCGATAATTTACTGCCAATTTCACCAAAACAATAACGTCCCATCAGCACGCTGTTTAATCCGCTTTTAAAGGCAATATAAGCAAGCACAGAGGCGTAAGCGCCAAGTAAGAAATTGCCTAGTAAAATCACCCACAAGAGTTCAGAGAAAGAAAAGGCTTTACCTAAGGTTCCTCCAGCCCACATGGTGGCAGTGAAAAAGGTAAAACCCAGCAACACAAACGCCATAGGCAATAAGCCTCGACGTGCACTTTGTGGAACTTCAGATAACGGATAATCAGATTGATTCATTACACTCTCCTAATGCATCTTATGGATACTTACACATTAGTGATAAGCAACTTATGAACCAGTTTTTTAGATGAAGAGAAGATCGAAAGATTTTTGGCAATATAACCAATAAATGTTCAATCATCTTAGGCAAACTAGACAACTTTCTTCTATCTTGCTCTTATTGTCGTGAACAAATACGCTTTTTCAGTGCACTGATTTATCACTCAGATTGGTGCATAACTATTGCGTAATTAGTTTTTATTTATTGGAAAGTATTTTTCGATAGTTTTATAAATGTCCTAATGATGTGAGGAAAGCCGATTACATCCATTTGTTAGCAGCAGTCCTGAGTGGTCAGCAACTTGGGAAAACAAAAAAGTAGGAGAAGGTTATGTCTAATGAAAGCAAATGCCCATTTCACCATGGGGCTGGAATGGCAACGCAAACAGCAGGACGTGGTACCAGTAACAAAGATTGGTGGCCAAATCAGTTGAATCTTAACATTCTGCACCAACACACCAAAGAATCGAACCCAATGGGGAGCGATTTTAACTATGCTGAGGCCTTTATTAGCCTGGACCTTGAAGCAGTACGACAAGATCTGTATGCCTTGATGACAGATTCTCAAGAATGGTGGCCAGCAGATTACGGACACTATGGTCCTTTCTTTATTCGTATGGCTTGGCACAGTGCCGGTACTTACCGAACTGCTGATGGCCGTGGTGGCGCTACGTCAGGTACCCAACGTTTCGCACCACTTAACAGCTGGCCAGATAACGTTAACCTAGATAAAGCTCGTCGTCTTTTATGGCCAATTAAACAAAAATACGGTCGCAAGATTTCTTGGGCAGACTTAATGATTCTTGCAGGTAATTGCGCGTTGGAATCCATGGGCTTTAAAACCTTTGGCTTTGCAGGTGGCCGTGTGGATGTATGGGAGCCAGAAGACGATATTTACTGGGGAACGGAAACCACTTGGTTGGATGACGAACGTTATTCAGGTGAGCGTGATCTGGAAAACCCTTTGGCGGCGGTGCAAATGGGCTTAATTTACGTTAACCCTGAAGGGCCAAATGGCAAACCTGATCCTTTGGCGTCGGCATTTGATATTCGTGACACTTTTGAACGCATGGCGATGAATGATGAAGAAACCGTTGCTTTGGTTGCTGGTGGTCACACTTTTGGTAAAACTCATGGTGCCGGTGATGCGGCTCAAGTTGGTCCAGATCCAGAAGCGGCAGACATTGCCGAACAAGGTTTTGGCTGGCGCAACAGTCAGGGCAGTGGTCATGGTATCGATACCATTTCCAGTGGATTGGAAGGGGCTTGGACGCCGAATCCTATTCAATGGGACAACGGTTATTTTGACACCTTGTTGAACAATGAGTGGGAGCTAACCACTAGCCCAGCAGGGGCGACGCAATGGACACCAAAAGGTGGCGCTCTAGCCGATGCTGTGCCCGATGCACATGATGCAACAAAACGTCATGCGCCTATGATGTCGACCGCTGACATGGCACTAAAAGTAGATCCTGTCTACGCAGAAATTTCGCAACGCTTCTACGAGAACCCAGATCAGTTAGCGGATGCTTTTGCCCGTGCTTGGTTTAAGTTAACTCACCGTGATATGGGGCCGATTGAGCGTTACCTAGGACCTTTGGTGCCAAGTGAGGAATTGATTTGGCAAGATCCTATCGAAAAAAGTACGCATTCTGTCATAGATCAAAACGATATTGCTTCTTTAAAGGAAAAGATTTCTCAAAGCGGTCTATCGGTTGCACAAATGGTATCAACAGCTTGGGCATCGGCGTCTACTTACCGTGGTTCTGACATGCGTGGTGGTGCAAATGGCGCTCGTATCCGTCTGGCACCGCAAAAAGATTGGGCGGTTAATGAACCTGCTAAATTGGCACTTGTGTTAGGAGAATTAGAAGCCATACAAGCGGAATTCAACCAAGTGAAGACCAGTGGTAAACAGGTTTCTTTGGCCGACTTAATTGTGTTAGCAGGTTCTGTTGGTGTGGAAAAAGCCGCCAAAGCAGCGGGTTACGATATTGAGGTGCCATTTACACCGGGTCGTGGTGACGCAACGCAAGAACAGACAGATGTGGAATCCTTTGCTGTTTTAGAGCCTTTGGTGGATGGTTTCAGAAATTACCAAAAAGCCAAATTTACTGTGTCCACAGAAGAGTTTTTGTTAGACAAAGCGCAGTTGTTGACATTATCTGCTCCTGAAATGACGGTTTTATTAGGCGGTTTGCGAGTGTTAGGTGTCAATCATGCGGGTTCTGAGGAAGGTGTTTTAACGGCAAGAACAGCGGTATTGAGCAATGACTTTTTTATGAATTTGCTTGATATGGGAACCCAATGGGTGGCGACTTCGGATGAAGAAATGACGTTTGAAGGTCGCGATCGTCGTACCGGTGCCAAACGTTGGACAGCGACTCGTGCGGATTTAATTTTCGGCTCGAACTCGCAATTACGTGCTATTGCTGAAGTGTATGCTTGCTCTGATTCACAAGATGATTTTGTGAAGGATTTCGTAGCAGCATGGACGAAAGTAATGGAGCTGGATCGATTCGATCTAGCTTAACTCCTAGCGTTACCACGCTCAGCCCTACTACTGTGAAGTAGTGGGGCTTTTTTATGGAATGTTATCGACCCAACTGTGTCATCATGCTTTTGTCATCTTCTCTGATTAATCTGTTATTTTTTTGATGCGAGACGCCAATGAAGTTTGAAGGTTTGTATGCATTAGCCTTAATGGAAGGTATCAAAGGGGTGATTGCCCTAGTGCTTGTTGTAATAGTGCACTGTTTATCAGGACAAGATTTGCACACTGTGGTACTGGAAAAGATGCTGTCTCTGGGAATATCAAAACAGAGTCATTATGCGCAATGGGTGCTGATGTTGGCTGATAGTGTTTCACAAGGACGTATTCCTATGTTTACTTATTTGGCACTCTTATACGCCAGTTTTCGCTTTGTCATGGCATACGGACTCTGGTTTCACCTTCGTTGGACAGAATGGTTCGCTTTTGTGAGTGGTTGTTTGTATATCCCATTTGAGCTCTATGCTATTTATCAAGATGTGAACAAACTCAGTAATTGGATGATTTTACTTTTTAACCTTATGGTCGTGAGTTATTTATTTTGGGTATTAAAACGTGACAAACCCAAGTCGACTTGGCAGGCGATTTAGTTGAATTTTTCTAGATGTGTCTAGAAGAGTTCGCTCAACATAAAGGCAGATCTATCGTCTATCGGTTTGCCTTAATGTTTCCAGGCGATCTGTTTTGCATCCCCTATTTGGCCGTCAGCATTCAATCGATATGCCAGTGATACCAACAGTGTTTGTGCCAGTGTCATAGATGAGGTCAGCGAGCGAAAGCCCATGACTTCTGCTTCTTTAATATCAAAACACACATCTGACATGGCCGCTAGCGGGCTAATTTTACTGTCTGTGATGGCAATGACTTTGGCTCCAGCCGCGTAAGCGTATTCACTTACCGTGACGGTTTCTTGTGCATAAGGACTAAAGGTGGTCGCTATGATCACATCATCTTTGCGAATATTACTGGCTTGTTCAACCAACATACCACCGCCACCATCGATAAGGTGTGTGCTTTTATTGAGGTGACGTAAGCTGTAGGCAAAATAACTGGAAATGGGAAATGCCCGACGTAAGCCGATCAAATAAATGTTTTGTGCATGTTCAAGCATATCTACCGCGGCATTTAAGGTATCGGGAGAAAATTGATGAGCCATATGACTCATGGAAAATGCGTTATTGCCACTAAATTCACTCAGCACATCACTGGCATTGATATTATTACCAGCGGTTTTTTTATTCATTTTTACGCGTTCGCTGTAGCTAGCGGTTGAGGTTTGTTCTACCAAGGATTGACGAAACAGGTTTTGCATTTCACTAAAGCCATTGTATTCAAATGCCGCTGCAAAACGCACCAGAGTAGAAGGTGGGACGCCGCATTGTTGAGCAAGGTTGGCGACCGTTTCTAAAGCAACTGTGTTGGGATGCTCTAATAGAAAGCGCGCAACTTGCTGCAAACGTTTGGATAAATTGTCGTAGTTTCGACTGATGGCTTGTTGTAACTGTTCAAGACTGGAAGGTGCGGCCAAAGTAGCTCTCCTTATGATGATTTTTTATATGGGGATGCTGACTATGGGCATTCCGATGTAGGTCATTGCCGAATGATTTCTTCTATTGGATAAGGTTAGGGCAATGAAACGACAGATTCTCTAAAAGCAAATTTTAGAACCTGTGTTTCAAAAAAGCAAATAAAACGAAAGGCCTGTTTTAAAATTTATTGTTTTCTAACTGACTGTTTTTTAAACACTAAATTAATTTTTTTTAAGCATGAAAAAGAAATGCGCGAAAAAAATCAAAATATTTTTTTTATTTCTTGAATTTTTTGAAATAAATATTCTATTATTGTTCTGTTGTTGAAATAAACGATAAATATAAAAACAAACTTTGTTTCGGAGCAGGTAAAAATGCCACCGCTGAGCAAGATACAGATACAACACGGTATTCACCAAAAGTGGGTCCTGTTTAGAGGTAAGAGTCGATGTTTAAGCAACTATCTGGGCAGCTAAGAGTGGGTATGGTTGGATCAGGATACATGGGGAAAGCACATGCGATTGCTTATCGTAACGCTATGGCGGCTTTCGAGATTTCCAACCAGTCTCTCATTTGTGACATGCTAGCAGACGCCACACCTGAATTGGCGGAGAAAAAAGCGGCTGAACTTGGTTTTATGCGCTCTACTGGTGACTGGAAAGCGTTAGTGGCAGATCCACAAATTGACGTGGTTGATATTTGTGCACCGAACTTTCTTCATAAAGAGATTGCCTTAGCGGCTATTGCCAAGGGCAAACATGTATACAGTGAAAAGCCGTTGGCGTTGAGTTTAGCTGACGCCAAGTTGATGACTGAAGCTGCAGAGGCGGCAGGCGTAAAAACATTGGTAGGTTTTAATTATGTCAAAAACCCTACCGTGCAATTTATTAAACAGCTTATTGAACGTGGTGATTTGGGCGACATAGTGCATTTTCGTGGCGTCTTTAATGAGGATTATTTAGCCAATGCCGACTTGCCATTTAGTTGGCGTTTACAAAAAGAATTTGCCGGAACGGGCTCTCTTAACGATTTAGGTTCACACCTAGTGCAACTGGCTTTACATCTGGTTGGGCCAATCAGCGAATTGTGTGCCGATTTAAAAATTGTTCATCAGCAGCGTCCTGTTGAGACTTCCAATATGAATAGCACTGCCAAAGGTCTGGTCGAAAATGACGATCAAGCCCATATGATGGTGCGTTTTGCTAATGGTGCTCAAGGTACGTTAGAAACCTCTCGTGTGGCGTGGGGTAGAAAGAATGGTTTGTCATTTGAGCTGACGGGCACCAAAGGCAGCGTGATGTTTGATCAGGAAAGGTTGTCTGAATTTTCACTTTACTTGGTGGATGACCGACCTGATGTGCAAGGTTTTAGACGAGTATTAGCTGGCCCCGAACATCCAGACTACGCAGCATTTTGTGTGTCTGCTGGGCATGGTTTGGGCTTCAATGATATGAAAGCGGTTGAAATTCGTGACCTCTATGAGGGCATTGTGCATGGTCAAACCCTGTGGCCAGATTTCAGAGCGGCAGCTCAGGTCAATCTAATACTTGATGATGTGCTTAAGTCATACGAAGGAAATGCTTGGGTCAAGGTTGAACAATATGATGGGGATCGATAATGAAAAATAAGAATCTGGATGTCATCTGTTTAGGTCGTGCGGCGGTGGATTTGTATTCCGAACAAATCGGTGCGCCACTTGAGGATGTCAGTAGCTTTAAAAAGTACCTAGGTGGTTCGTCAGCGAACATTGCCTTTGGTACGGCTCGAATGGGCTTGAAGTCAGCCATGTTGACGCGTGTGGGTGATGAGCACATGGGGCGTTTTGTGCGCAATGAGTTGGCCCGTGTTGGTGTTGACGTTTCTCATACCATTACCGATCAAGAGCGTTTAACTGGTTTGGTGCTACTGGGCATTAAAGACCAAGATACTTTCCCGCTTATTTTTTATCGTGAAAATTGCGCCGACATGGCCATTTCAGAAGAGGATTTTGATGAGGATTTCATTGCCTCATCAAAAGCTTTATTGATTACGGGTACGCATTTTTCTACTGAGTCTACCGACAAAACGGCACGCAAGGCCATTGAGTACGCCAGAGCTAATGATACCAAAGTCATCATCGACATAGACTATCGACCCGTGCTTTGGGGTTTGACGGGGCGTGGTGAAGGAGAAAATCGCTTTGTTTCTGATGATGCTGTTACTGAACACATCATGTCTATTATGCCTCTGTGTGATTTGATCGTAGGCACTGAAGAAGAGTTTCATATTGCGGGTGGATGTGAGGACACTATTGAGTGTTTGAAACGCATTCGCAAAGTATCGTCTGCTGAATTAGTCGTAAAACGTGGTGCTTTGGGATGTTCAGTATTTAAAGATGCCATCCCCGAAACCTTAGATGAGGGTATTACTCGTTACGGTGTGACCGTGGAAGTACTTAATGTATTAGGGGCTGGGGATGCTTTCTTAAGTGGTTATTTGCGTGGCTGGATCAATCAAGAAAGTACTGAAAACGCCTGTGATTACGCGAATGCTTGTGGGGCGATTGTGGTATCGCGTCATGGTTGCGCACCGGCCATGCCAAGTTTAGAAGAGTTGGATTATTACTTGATCCATCGTGATGAAATTCCACGTCCAGACTTGGACCCAGTGTTGAACTATTTGCATCGCGTGACTACTCAGCGCTTAGAGCGCCAAGGGGAAGATAAAGATTGGCAAGACATGTGTATTCTGGCCTTTGATCACAGACGTCAGTTCGTCGATATGTGCCGTGAAGCCGGTGCGCCTATTTCACGTATCAGTAAAGCGAAAGAGTTGATTTTGCAAGCCGCTTACGAAGGCGCGCAAACCTTAGGCGACAGTGTTGGTGGAACCGGCATCTTGGCGGATGGCACCTTTGCACAAAATGTGTTGAATGACATTACCGGTAAGGATCATTGGATTGCTCGTCCGGTCGAAATGCCAAGCAGTCGCCCGATACGCTTTGAACTGGGTAACAATGTGGGCCAAGCCATTGCGACCTGGCCTGCCAATCACATCGTCAAATGTTTGGTCTTCTATCACCCAGATGACGAAGTGAATCTACGTAGTGAGCAAGAACAAAAAGTCATGGACTTGTATCGCGCTTGTTGTACCACTGGGCATGAGTTGTTGTTGGAGATTATTCCGCCCGCGGGTTCCGATGTAGACGATGAGACTTTGTCTCGCTCTATTGAGCGTTTCTACAATCTTGGAGTGTTCCCTGACTGGTGGAAACTGCCTTCACCAAGTAAGGCTGCTTGGCACAACATAGACAAGATTATCAAAGCTCGTGCACCTTATTGCCGTGGCGTGGTGTTACTTGGCTTGGATGCGCCGGTAGAAGAATTGAAAGCGGGTTTCTATGCGGCAGCGGGTCAAGAAGTATGTAAAGGCTTTGCTATTGGACGCACCATTTTTTCAGCGCCAACCAAGGCATGGCTAAGAAACGACATTAACGATGCGGAATTTGTCGCTCAAGTGAAGAGCAACTATCTTGAGATGAGCGAATATTGGCGTCAGCGTAACGAAGCGGGTAAGTCCCTTTAATCACCCGCTAACGGAGGCATAAAAATGGAAACAATTCGTTTAACCATGGCACAAGCCTTGGTAAAGCATTTGCAAGCGCAATATACCCTGATAGATGGTAAAGAAGTGCCTTTATTTGGTGGTGCTTGGGCGATTTTTGGTCACGGCAATGTAGCCGGGATCGGGGAAGCATTGGCGCAAGTAAAAGAAGAATTTACCACCTTTCGTGCGCACAATGAACAAGGTATGGCATTGGCTTCATGTGCTTTTGCGAAACAACATAGACGTCAGCGTATTATGGCTTGCACCACGTCGATTGGACCGGGTGCTCTGAACATGGTCACAGCGGCAGGTTTGGCCATGGCCAACCGTTTACCTGTATTGTTTTTACCGGGGGATGTGTTTGCTACGCGAACGCCAGATCCTGTGCTTCAGCAAGTGGAACATTTCAATGATCCTGGTATGTCGGTAAACGATAGTTTCCGTTCTGTGTCACGATACTTTGACCGTATTAATCGTCCTGAACAGTTGATTACCAGTTTGCCTGTGGCAATCAATACTATGTTGGATCCGATTTCCTGTGGCCCAGCCACCCTTGCTTTGCCGCAAGATGTGCAGGCCATGGCTTACGATTATCCGCTTAGCTTCTTTGCTAAAAAGGTACATGGTTTGCGTCGCAATCGTGCTGATGTACAACAGTTATCTAATGCGATTGAGGCCATTAAGCAAGCAAAGAAACCTTTGATGGTGATAGGTGGTGGTGCGCATTACAGTCACGCTTTGCCAGAAATCAAAGCCTTCGTTGAAAAACATGGCGTGCCAGCCTGTGAAACGCAAGCGGGTAAGGGCGCTTTGCCGTGGGATCATCAATGGAATTTGGGCTCAGTAGGGGTAACAGGTTCCAGTGCGGCGAATGCGGCGGCGCAAGAAGCCGACTTGGTCATTGCCGTGGGCACTCGTTTGCAAGACTTTACCTCGGCGTCTCGTACCTTGTTTGCCAATCCAGACTGCACCTTGTTGAGCCTCAATACCGCGCCTTTTGATGCAGAAAAGCACAATGCTTTGCCATTGGTGGCGGACGCGAAAAGCAGCTTACAAGAGATGCAAGCGGATTTGTCTGCTTGGCAGAGTGATCAGGCATGGCAAACACAAGTCTTGGATTGGAATAAAGCTTGGTTAGCCGCCGTAGACAAGGCGACTGCTCTGCCACAACAGGCGAGTGATAGCACTTATTTGCCTACTGATGCCAACGTGATTGGCGTCATCAACCGTCAGGTGCAAGCCAATACCACCATAGTGCAAGCTGCCGGTGGTCTACCAGGTGAGTTGCATAAGTTGTGGCGTACCTCAGATGACTTGGGTTATCACGTGGAATATGGCTTCTCCTGCATGGGATATGAAATTGCGGGTGGCATGGGCGTGAAGATGGCCTCACCTGAGCGTGATGTCATTGTGATGGTCGGTGATGGTAGCTATTTGATGCTGAATTCTGAAATTGCGACGTCCGTCATGTTGGGTTTGAAACTCACCATAGTGGTGTTGGATAACCGTGGTTATGCCTGTATTAACCGTTTGCAAAATGCCTGTGGTGGTGAGTCGTTCAACAATCTACTACAAGATTGTCATACGGTGGAAGCGGGAGCACCAAAAACCGATTTTGCAGCGCATGCTAAAGCCTTGGGGGCTGAGTCTGAACAGGTAGCCTGTCTGGCAGAATTAGAAACCGCATTAGAGCGCGCACGAGCCAGCGACAAAACTTATGTAATCGCCATTGATACTGACCCAATGCCAAGTACGCAAGAAGGTGGTGCTTGGTGGGATGTGGCTGTACCTGAGGTTTCGAGCAGACAGCAAGTAGTGGACGCTGAGCGTAACTACCAAGCGGCAAAACAAAAACAGCCTTATTAAATATTGAGACGATTTAGGGAGCAATCAGATGAACAAAAATAACAACGCAGCAACCGCTTCTAATGTTCGAATTGGCATTAATCCGCTGACTTGGACAAACGACGACTTGCCTTCATTGGGTGCCGATACGCCTTTGGAAGTCTGTTTGAGTGAAGCCCGCCAGGCTGGCTACTCAGGTATTGAATTGGGCAATAAATTTCCTCGTGATCCCGCAGTACTGGGGCCAATTTTGCAAGAGCACGATTTGTCTTTGGTGTCAGGCTGGTATAGCGCGCGTTTGATGGAGCGCAGTGCTGAAGAAGAAATTGCCGCCATGCAAGATCATCTTAACCTGCTTAAAGCATTAGGTTCTGATGTCATGGTGTTTGCCGAAGTCACCAATTGCATTCACGGTGATCAGTCGGCGCCTTTGTCGCAACGCCCAGGCATGACGGAGGCACAATGGGTTGAGTACACTAAGCGTATTACCCAAGTGGCGGATTACATGGCAGAACAGGGGGTTAAATTGGCTTACCATCATCACATGGGCACTGTCATTGAAACCGCCGAAGAAGTGGATAAGTTAATGGCCATGACGGGTAACAATGTCGGGCTTTTATTAGACACAGGTCACATCACCTTTGCTGGTGGTAATCCTCTTGAAATGGCTAAGAAACATGCTAAACGTATTGTTCATGTGCATTGCAAAGACATTCGCCCTAGCGTTTTGCAGGACAATTTAAATCGTGACAGTGCCTTCTTGAATGCAGTATTGGACGGCGTTTATACCGTACCAGGTGATGGCAGCATTGATTACGCGCCAATTTTTGATGTGCTAAAGAGCGTCGATTATCAAGGTTGGGTCGTCGTGGAAGCGGAGCAAGATCCGGCGATTGCGCATCCATTGACCTATGCAACCATGGGGTATCAGTACTTATCGAGCAATCTGCAACAAGCAGGGTTTGCGATTTAGGTCAAGCTGATCGCACTTTTGATAACAGCAGGGGCATCGTCGAAGGTGCTCTGTTTACCGAATTGATGAATGAAAGAGAGAAGGTTTATGTCTAGTTCAAACACACTGATGGGTAATTTTATTGATAATCAGTTTGTACCCAGCACATCTGCTCGTAATGCCAATGTATTTAATCCAGCCACTGGTGATGTATCACTGCAGGTGTCGTTGAGCACGGTAGCGGAAACGGAAGCGGCGATTGCTTCTGCGCAAACCGCATTTGCAACCTGGTCTCAAGTGACACCGCTGAATCGTGCTCGAGTATTGTTTAAGTTTAAAGCCTTAGTAGAAGCCAATAGCCATGAGTTGGCCGAATTGATTTCCAGTGAACACGGTAAGGTTTATTCCGATGCGTTAGGAGAGTTGACTCGTGGTTTGGAAGTGGTGGAATTTGCTTGTGGTATTCCACATTTGCAAAAAGGTGAACACAGCCTCAATGTGGGTCGTGGCGTCGACAGTTACAGTCTGATGCAGCCACTGGGTGTGTGTGCGGGTATCAGCCCATTTAACTTCCCCGCTATGGTGCCAATGTGGATGTTCCCTGTGGCAATTGCCTGTGGTAACACTTTTGTGATGAAACCATCGGAAAAAGATCCAAGTACCATTATGCGTTTGGCAGAATTGCTAAAAGAAGCCGGTTTACCAGAGGGTGTGTTTAACGTGGTGAATGGTGACAAAGAGTCGGTGGATGTTTTACTAACCGATGAACGAATCCAGTCTGTTAGCTTTGTCGGTTCTACCCCGATTGCAGAATACATCTATGCCACTGCCAGTGCACACGGTAAACGTGTACAAGCGCTTGGTGGTGCGAAAAACCATATGTTGGTGATGCCTGATGCGGATCCAAACCAAGTGGTGAACTCCTTAATGGGAGCGGCTTACGGTTCTGCGGGTGAGCGTTGTATGGCGATCTCAGTAGCGGTTTGTGTTGGTGATGAAGTGGCGGATAACTTGATTGCCAAACTGCAACAAGAGATTTCGACCATGACAGTTGGCCCAGGCTTGTATAAGAACTTTGGCTTAGACGAAGAGCCTCATATGGGACCGCTGATCAGTAAAGAGCATGCGCAAAAAGTACGTGACTATATCACTTCTGGCGAAGAAGAAGGTGCCACCTTGGTGGTAGATGGTCGTCAGTTTGTGCGTAAAAATCATGAGCAAGGTTATTTTGTTGGCCCAACCTTATTCGACCATGTCACAGATAACATGCGTATTTATAAAGAAGAGATCTTTGGCCCAGTTTTGTCTGTGGTTCGTGTGAATTCTTATGAAGAAGGTTTGGCTCTGATCAACCAACACGAATACGGTAATGGTACGGCCATCTTTACTCGTGATGGGGATACGGCACGTCAGTTTACTGAGAAAGTACAAGTAGGCATGGTTGGGGTCAATGTGCCGATTCCTGTGCCAATGGCTTTCCACAGTTTTGGCGGTTGGAAGCGTTCCTTGTTTGGTCCTTTACATATGCATGGTCCAGACGGTGTGCGTTTCTACACTCGTATGAAGACAGTGACAGCACGCTGGCCAACTGGTTTACGCGCTGGTCCAGAATTTTCTATGCCAACCATGAAGTAATGTTTTACGAGGTGAAGCACTATGTCACGTTTACTCAGTAAAAAGCGTCAACAAGCTGGGCAGTCACAAACCCAGCTGGTAACGCCAGCCAGTGCCAATTGGCAATATGTCGGCTTCGAGGCTCATCAGCTAAAAGCGGGTGAATCGGTCAGTCTGAAGACAGGTAACGACGAAGTCTGTGCGGTGATTTTAAGCGGCAAAGTCAATGCCAAGACACAGCAAGCGTCGTGGGACGATATTGGTGATCGCATGAGTGTGTTTGAGCAAAAAGCGCCTTATGCGGTGTATGCCCCGGCGCAAGATGAAATCAGTATTCAAGCCTTGACCGATGTGGAAGTGGCATTTTGCAAAGCGCCTGGCAAAGGCGGTCATACCGCTAAACTGATTCGTCCCGAACAATGTCAGTACGAAACCCGTGGTGTGGCGAGTAATACACGTCACGTTTGCAATATTTTGTTTGGTAATGAGCCTGCTGACAGTTTGTTGGTGTGTGAAGTCATCACGCCAAGCGGTGGTTGGTCAAGCTATCCACCTCATAAACATGATACCGATGCAGCGCCTTCCGAAACCCAGTTGGAAGAAACCTATTACCATAAGATAGACCCACCTCAAGGTTTTGCTTTCCAGCGTGTTTACACAGACGATCGCAGTATTGATGAGACCATGGCGGTGGAAGACGGTGACTTGGTCATGGTGCCAGAAGGCTACCATCCGGTGGGCGTTCCCCACGGTTATCAGTCTTACTATCTGAATGTAATGGCAGGACCCAGTCGTAACTGGATCTTTCATAATGACCCCGACCATGAGTGGATCATAGAACGGGATAAAAAGTAACCAATGGTTAATTGATAAATAAAAATAACTTAAGGATTTAACTATGTTGAATTTTGCTTTATTTGGTGCGGGTCGTATTGGCAAGATGCATGCGCAAAACCTTCAGGCGTTCGCGCATTCAAATTTGAAATACGTTTATGATGTGTATGCGCCAGCAGCGCAAGAAGTAGCGAAAGCGACTGGAGCAAAAGTAGCGGCCAGTGTTGATGACGCTTTAGCAGATCCAGAAGTGGATGCAGTATTGATTGCCACTAGCACGGATACCCATGTGGATTTGATCATCAAAGCGGCGAAAGCAGGGAAAGCGATTTTGTGTGAAAAACCAATCGATCTGGATACCGCCACCGTAAATGCTTGCATGGAAGAGATCAAAGATTGTAATGTGCCAATCCAAATTGGTTTCAACCGTCGTTTTGATCCAAGCCACGGTGCCGCAGCGAAAGCCGCTCATGATGGTAGTGTAGGTAAGCTTGAACAGGTGATTATCAGTAGCCGAGATCCAGGCATGGCACCGGTTGAATACTTAAAATCTTCTGGCGGTATTTTCCGCGATATGATCATTCACGATTTTGATATGGCACGCTTTATTTTGGGCGAAGAAGTGGTTGAAATCCAAGCTTTTGGTAGTGCTTTGGTGGATGAAAAAATCACAGAGATTGGCGACGTTGATAGTGTCATGATTAACATGAAGAGCCAGTCGGGCCGTTTAATTCACATCAATGGTTCACGCCGTGCAACCTACGGTTATGATCAACGTGTAGAAGTGTTTGGTTCAGAAGGCATGGTGATTTCTGATAACCAAACGCCAACCTCTGTTGTGCGTTACAACACAGAGACCACAGGTGTCAAAGATCCATTATTCAACTTCTTTACAGATCGCTATGGTGCTGCTTACAACCTACAGCTGACGGCTTTCATTGAGAACGTATTGGCGAAGCGTCCAGTATCGCCAAGTTTTGAAGATGGTCGTCGTGCGCAGATTTTGGCCGATGCGGCGCAAAAATCGTTCGATACGGGTGAGAAGGTTACTCTATCTTGGTAATAGTCTAACCCAAGTTAAATCTTGCTAACAAGAAAAGCCCCTTTGTACGATGTTGCAAAGGGGCTTTTTACTGCGTTTGTTCAATAGGTAACTGTCTTAAATACAGATTTTGAAAGGTTTCAAACAATCGCTTGTTCAATCTTTTGACGATAATCTTCTGGTAGTGGAATGGCGGCCTGATGCTCTTTCGAAAAACACACATAAGTTACGTCAGCTTCCACCACTAATTTATCGTCTTTGGTGTTTACGATGCGCTGTTTCATGGTAATGCTGCGGTTACTTAATTTGACGAATTGAGTTTGTACTTCCAATACATCACCAAACCCAGCTTCAGATTTAAAATCAATATTGATATTCACCACAGCCCACACTATGCCTTGTTGTAGCATATCTTCCCCAACACTGAATTCATCAAAGAAAGCCCAACGGCCTTCTTCTAAAAACTCTAAGTAGCGGGCATTGTTGACGTGTTGAAAAATATCGAGATGAAAACCTCGGACCTTGATCTGCACTTTACCTTGCATATAAGCCTCCTGTTCTTGTTATTTCTAACAAGGTTAAGGGGTCAAGCAGGGCAAGCAAATAACAAAATCGCCTATCTTTAATGACAGTATCAGATAATTAAAGCGTCATTCCCTGTAAATGCTTTGCCATTTTTGCCGCTTGTTCTACCGCTTCTATTAATGCCGGTTTTGGGGTTTCATACCATTCGTCTGGGTGCAATTCTCGCTTGATACGGATTACATCAATGGCGGCTTGCAGGTTAGGGTAGGTGTGTGGGTATTCTAGGTGTAAAAACAGTGCTAGTAAGGCGACAGAGCGACTTCTTCCGCCTCGGCAGTGGATCAACAGGTTACCTTGCTCTTTGATCGGGTAAGAGGCTTTTTCCGGCATGCGTTGTAGTAATGCCGCACGTAATAAGTAATAGCCTGAAAGTAACATCTCAGCTGGGTTACCTGGGCCATCAATCAAACCAATCTTGTAGTAACGTACGTGTCCCGTACCAAAATTCAGTAACGGAGGCTGATGTTTATGATCGCTTGTGCTGGCAAGGTCAATATCCAGATTCACCGCACAATTGAAAATAACCTTTATATTGTTTTCTTCATGCAGTTGACGATCTGCAGCGCCGGCCGAACCCCCCAGATAAATATCAATATCATAGCCCTCAATATTTTCAACGATTAAGCTCATTGGCGGACGAGGGTAACGCTTTTTAGGCTGACTGCTGGACATAGTGTAAGGATTCTCTTGTTGAAAATAGCAAATAGGGCAGAACGTTAGTCAGTTTAGCATGAGTCATAGTCGCCTATCTTTAGAGGCCTGTTGGTTTTTGTTCGGCAAGGATGGATTGGCTTTAGTGAATGGTGTGTCACGAATGTTTCATTAATGTTAACAAACTTGGTAAGAAAAAGTTAAATGCTTGTGTTTAAAGCGAGTTTTTGTCATTTCGGTCATTTTTTATCGCGCTTGGTGGTAGGATCCTCCACCAAATTTTGATGCTGCATTTGTTTGGCATTTGCGCATCATTATCAATGTCTGACAGCGTTAGAAAGTAATTTCTGAGCCTAGTCTGTCTTCTAACTATAAACATAGATGTTGTTGCTTTATGGAAAATAAAAACTCACCGATCCAAGAAAATTCTTCTAACCAGTTTGTTTATGGCAATATGAAACTGGCTTTCATTTTATTGATAACCTGCTTTGCAGCCTGGGGTGTAGCGGCCAATATGACCGATCCTCTGGTAAAAGTATTCAGTAAAATCTTTACTATGAGTACCTTCGAATCTGCCTTAGTGCAATTTGCTTACTACGGTGCTTATTTTTGTTTAGCCATTCCTGCGGCTTTTATTAACGCTCGTTATTCATACAAAGCGGGTGTATTAAGTGGCCTTGGCCTTGCTATTCTTGGCGCCTTGGCATTTTACCCAGCCAGTGTCTCGATGACTTACGGATTTTTCTTAGCAGCCTTGTTTATCATGGCGGCGGGCATGTCCATCCTAGAAACCTCTGCTAACCCTTTCGTAATGGCGATGGGCCCAGAAGCAACAGCAACACGTCGCTTGAACTTAGCGCAATCTTTTAACCCAGTGGGTACCAACATAGGGGTGTTCCTTGCGGCTACCTTAATCCTCCCTAAGCTGAACACAGCGACGGCTGAAGAGCGTGCCAGTATGGCCCCAGAAATGCTGAAAAGTATCCAAGCAGAAGAGCTGACAGGAGTGATGACGCCTTATGTTGGTATGGCGTTTGTGCTTATGTTGATTTGGCTATTGGTATGCTTCATTCGTGTGCCAAAAGCCGACACTTCTGGAACAGGTTACCGTGAGGAAGTGACGAAAATTGATTTTTTTGCAACCCTAGGTCGCTTGCTTAGTAACGCTCAATACCGTTGGGGGGTTGTGGCCCAATTTTTTAACGTTGCCGCTCAGACTTGTACTTGGACATTTACTATTCAATACGTACAAGAAGCCATTGGTGGTACTGAAGCCAGTGCGGCGGATTACCTACAATATAGCCTGATTATTTTCTTGATTTCACGTTTCGTGATGACTTGGTTGATGGGATTCTGTCGTCCAGCTTTATTGCTTAGCTTATTGGCAGCGGCAGGTACAGCGTTGTGCTTGTATGCGGTATTAACACCAAATGTATCTGGTGTATGGGCGATCGTGTCTATCTCTGCTTGCTTGTCATTGATGTTCCCAACCATTTATGGCGTGGCTTTGAACGGTCTAGGTAATGATACTAAGTTCGGCTCCGCTGGCTTAGTAATGGCCATCTTAGGTGGTGCTATAATGCCATTGGTACAAGGTGCAACGATTGATGCTTACAGCGCAACCGTTTCTTATGTTGTGCCTGCTGCTTGTTTCTTAGTGGTTGCTGCTTATGGTTTGTTTGCCATGAAGCGCGCTTAATCGCTACGACGAGTAATGTTAAAAAGCCTCGCTTTTATGCGGGGCTTTTTTGTTGGTATTGTCCCATCCTAAAATAGGTTGACATAAAGAGAACTTCTTTATGGCGACATCAGGCATCAAGCGTATTAAGCGCATACAGCGTGACTATTCAATGGTTTTTAAATTGGGGGTAGTTGAGCGTGTAGAAAAAGGCGAAATGACCTACAAACAAGCTCAAGTTTACTTCGGCATTCAAGGTAGATCTACCCTTCTTGTTTGGTTGTCCCGTTCTGAAATAGGTTTCACCTTCATCGCGGGGATGAATAAAAAAAGAGGCCGTTTTAGACCTCTTACTTTGTTATATCACTTCACTGTCTGTGCAGATTTAGAAGGCTTTGTTGTTAGCTTAGTTAACGCTGTTTATCTTTTTTATTTTGTCGCTGTTTGGCTTGTAACTTGTTTAAATGACTACGTAATATGGGAGCTATTTGACTAAGTGCAGACGGATCAAGCATCTCCTGATGACGACAGGCGATCTGATGACTTTCGACTTGGCCTTGAGTACGGTTTTGCCAAGCGGCACTTGAGTGCTCGAGTATCTTTTCCATTGAGCCATTAACGCTGTCTGTCGCGGTAAAGAACAGAATATCGGCTGTTATGGTATGAGCTTTATATTGACTGGCCAATTCTAAGTTATGCTCTACGGTTGCCTGGATTCGACTCATAATATCCTGTTGGCTGGCTTGTAATTTTTTTACAACCGACATGGATGAGTCATCGTAGTCATGCCACAGCAAGGCGGCTAACTCCGCTTTGTTAATGGGTAATGTATCGAGTTTGCTGAGATCATAACCCAAGAAGATTAATGCCGATTTGACAATGTCTGCTTCATTTTTAGGCTCCTGATAACTGTTTTTATAAGGGTAGCTGTCTAACATGCATAAGAAAGAAACCGACTCACCCTGTGTTTCTAATTGTTGTGTAATGGCGTGAGCTACTAAACCGCCAAACGACCAGCCTAGAAGCTGATAGGGGCCTTGTGGCTGAACGCTTCTGATGAGTTTTAAGTAGTGACTGGCCACCGCTTCCAGGTTTTCAGGTTTGTTTTCATCTTGGCTTAAACTAATAGATTGTAAGCCAAATAACGGTGTAGATTGTGGTAAATGCTTAAGTATTGCTGCATAGCCCCAAGATAAGCCTAGTGCAGGATGAATGCAAAATAGGGGAGCATGGTCACCAGAAGACTTTATGGGCAACAAAGGTTGCAATGGATTCCAATTAGAAGCTTGCTGTAAATGCTCTGCCAATTCTGCAATGGTGGCGGCTTTAAAAAGGACTCCCAATGGAATGTCCATACCCAGATTATGTTCTAATTTATGCAGAATGCGCGTGGCCGATATAGAATCGCCACCTATCTCAAAGAAGTTATCGTGTATGCCGACTAAAGTGAGCCCAAGAGTTTCCGCCCACAGGTTTGCTAGCATTTCTTCTGTATGATTGCGTGGTGCTTGATAATGATTTGCTGATTGCCAACTAGGTTGTGGTAATGCTTTACGATTAACTTTTCCATTGGGTGTTAAAGGCATTTCACTGATGGTGATAAAGTGACTGGGAATCATGTAGTCAGGCAATTTAGTGATCAGCTGTTGGCGAACTTCATGGGTGTCAACCTTATCTTGATTAGAGAGAAGGTAAGCTACGAGCTGCTTGCTACCCGTTGGTGAGGCTTGTGGTGTAACAACGGCTTGATCTATAGCAGGCATTGAAAGCAAAGCCGATTCAATATCCCCTGTTTCAATGCGAAACCCTCGAATCTTCACCTGATTATCATCACGTCCTAAATATTCTAAAACACCGTCTTCTCGCCATCTGGCTTTATCACCTGTGATATAGACTTTTTTGCCAATGGCAAAGGGGTTGTTAATAAAGCGCTCTGCGGTTAAATCTGGTCTCTTATAATACCCCAATGCTAAGCCTTCTCCTGCTATGTATAGATCTCCAGCCACGCCAACAGGAACGGGTTGCATCATGTTATCAAGAACATACATTTGAGTATTAAAGATTGGACGACCGATAGGGGGACTTTGTAGGTCATGATCCTGTTCAAGAGGCATAATACTTGACCATATGGTGGTCTCTGTTGGTCCATATAGGTTCATTACGGGGTGGCCTAACGCATGCATGTGTTTAGCCAGTTGTCCAGATAAAGCTTCACCGCCGACCAAGGCTCGGACACCTTGCCATTGTGTTTGGTATTCAGGTAACAGAGCTTGCCACAAAGAAGGTGTGGCTTGCATAAAGGTGACGTTATGCTTATTTGCTAACTGAGTGAGATGTTCAGGTGTTCTAACTGTGTCTCGAGTTGCGATTACAACAGAACCTCCAACCATAATGGGTAAGAATAATTCCAGTAATGAAATATCAAAAGAGATCGTAGTGACAGCTAGAAAGCGATCCGATTTACTGAATTTGAGTTCATGCTGCATAGCAAGTAAGAAATTTTTTAGTGCATAATGAGAGATTTCAACTCCCTTGGGGCGGCCTGTAGAACCTGAGGTATAGATAACATAAGCTGGTGTATGAGGATCCGTTTGTTGTTGGCTATGTTCAACATCTTGCGTCACTGATAAATGAGGCCTAACCAGGTCTGTGCATTCGGTAAAGAGCGTAACAAGGTTCGTATCGGGTAGACAGGAACTGACTTGACGGTTAGTGACTATGCAAGCAGGTTCTGCATCTTCTAATATGCTTGCTAATCTGTCTTGTGGAAACTCTGGGTCGAGTGGTAAATACGCTGCTCCGGTTTTCCAAATCCCTATAAGAATGGCTAACATTTCTGCATTGCGTGGCAAACATGCCGCAACTAATTGAGTGGGTTGTACCCCTTGTTCAATAAGTTGATGAGCCCAATATTCCGCTTTTGCATTGAGCTCTTGATAAGTGAAATCACCATCTTCTCCGATGACAGCTATGCTGGATCCAAGCTGTTCGATTTGCTGATGGAACATGTCTAAGTAGCTACTGTTGGTCAGTTTAGTCTGCGTTTGATTCCACTCATTAAGGATACGGTGTTTTTCTGAATCACTTAACAGAGGCGCTTGCGAGATAGGCAATTTTACCAACCCCAATAGACTTTTAATCAGTCGCTTAAATTGTTGTAAGTGCTGGATTAATTCTTTATCTGTGTAGCGTTTTGGATTGGCATCAAACTTAATGCTAAGACCTGAGTCATCCTTTCTGTCAAAAACGAATATGGTAAGGTCGTCAATCATAGCATTACTGAGATTACATAGTTTGGTTGAGCAATGACCAAATTTGACGTCGTAATCAAAAGGTTCAATATTCACCGCCAAAGAGGCAATTTGTTGATTGGCAGACAACATGCCTAAATCATGTTTGAGGTCTTCATAACGGTATTGTTGATGACGTAATGCATGACGTACGACCTTGGAGGTTTGCTCCAGCAATTCTTGAAAACAGATAGTTGATGAAAAGGCCAAACGTATCGGCACTGCATTGGCTAACATGCTGGGCGTATTCTTTTGTATCGCATTTACTCTAGCGGAGACTGGCATGGCAATGATAAGATCTTCCGCACCTGTCATGCGATAAAAATAGGCCGCCACTAAGGCAATTAAGGTTTGTGGTCGACTGGCTCCAAATGCTTTGCCGACATGATCTAGGTGTTCAGATAGTGCTGCTGATAAGTTCAAGGTTTGGCGGCGCATTTGGCTTTGGTCATCAGGACAAACGCGTTGTGCTAAGGACACACTTTCAGGAAGATGAACAAGATTATTTAGCCAATATTTTTGGTCTGCTTTGAAACGTTTGCTGTCTTTATACTGATGCTCTTGCGTTAATAGGTCTTCTAGTGGGTGAAACGGGCATTCAGAAATCTCTTGCTTAAAAAAATACCCGTTGTATAAGTGTACCAGTCTTTGGGTAATTAAGTGGCCGCTAAAGCCATCCAGAGCAACATGATGACAGCGATGATACCAGATATGCCGCTGATCCGCGATTTTGATTAAAGCACTGAACCACAAACGATCGCCTTTTTGCGTTAAGGGTTTGAGGTAGTCTTGTTGCATCCAGTCTAGCGCACTATTGATCGGATCCGATTCATGACTCATGTCCAATAAAGAGAAGTGATCTTCGCTTGAATCAGAAATTTGTTGGTAGGTACCATCTTCGGTTTCGATAATTTGTGAGCGAATACAGTCGGTTTCTGTAATCAATTGATGGATGGCTTTTTGGAAGCTTAGAACATCTAGTTTGCCTTGGATATCAAGGTATTCAGCGACATTGAAAGCTGTGCCTTTAGGGGCCAGTTTTTGTGACATCCATTGACCACGTTGTGCGGTAGAAAGGGGAAGTATGGATTGAGGTGAATGAATTTCAGGCGTAGTGAGGCCGTAGGCATTAGTTTGCTTATTCATCATGTGTGCTCCTGCAAGTTAGGAAGCGCTTTTTAACAAGACGCTACCTTTATTCATAATCCGTATGAAACTAGATAAATGTTATTACTTAAATGCTTTTAGTTAAGTATATATATTCTTGATTTTAATAGCTAATTATTATTACTTGGAATATGTTGCATTTTCATGACAAGTAACTTGGTCATTTAACATGGTTAGTATGTTCCTTAAAAGCTTCTAAAATACTCAGGCAGTAAACTTCAGAAAGTGTAATATAACGAGCTAAGTCGTCTCAAATATAAGTGTAATAGTATCTAAAGTCATGACACTGGTATCTTAATTTAGACTTAATTTAAATTGTTTGCTTCAGTCATCGCTAACGTCTAGTCCGTATTTGCAATTTTGTGGCAGATGACAATAAGGTTTTATGGATGCTCTGTCAGATAGAAAAGCAGCATGTAAAAGCCTAAATAAAAAGAACATTATGAGTCAGTAGGGCTTTGCAAAGGTCGACAAGAGAGGCGAAAAGAGTCAAACACGGCGAATGATGTGTCTTAAGAACATCATTCGCCGTGTTTAGTAACTTAGGGGTAAGAGGGGCATTTGAGGTTAGTGAATTTTCAACAAAAGGGCATCCATTCGTTCGGGTTTAAGGGCCATTTTAGAACGTAATCGAGGCGCTTTTTTCTCAATAATAGCTTGGTTTTTTGCAGTACCGACTTGAATCATACCTACCATTCCCATCATTAAATGTGGTGGGCAATAGTAAAGATGTATGCCTTCAGCATCGAGAGAAATGGAGTATTCTTTATCTAAAGAGGATTTCCACTGTTGGCTGCCTTCAGGTACCACGTAAGACTGGGCATTATGACCTGAATGGCTGGGAAGGAAAGTAACCGTATCACCAACTTGAGCATCTATAAAAGCCGGTTCAAAGATCATTCCACCCTGTTCGGCTGATCCATAATTTAACATTTGTACATGCCATTCTTTCGCATAAGTATTGGTACCAAAAATCACACAGCTCAGAGCGATTATCATGATGTAGAGTTTAGACGGCATCTGCCATTCCTTTTGCGGCTTGAGAAGAGGTTGTTTTTGCTTGCATGTCTGTTCGCGTGGGATTTTTACGAATCGTCCTGACAAAGGGGAGTCCATGACGGTCATGTGATATGTCAGCCTCAACGCCATAGACATCCTGAATTAGCTCAGGAGAAAGTATGTCCTTAGGATTGCCGCTTTTTACCAGTTGACCATTTTTTAGTACCAGAAGATTATTCGCGTATTGAGCCGCTAGATTAAGGTCATGTAACACCATTAAGGTTACCCAACCTTGTTGCTTAGTTTGTTCATCAAGGTGATCCAATAGCACGTGCTGAAAGTGTAAATCCAGAGCGCTGACTGGTTCATCTAACATGAGAATTTGTGGGTTTCGCATCAAAGCTTGAGCAAACAAAATCATTTGACATTGGCCACCACTGAGCTTATTTACCGAGCGATTGGCCAAGTGCAATAGTCCAATTTTGTCCAGTGCCGATAAGGCTTGTTCAATTAAGCTATCATCTAATCGTAAACTCAGAGCGTCTAATTGGCCCAGTAAAACCACCTCTAGTACGCTCAATTCAATATCCAGTCGAATGTCTTGCGGCATATAACCGAATAACTTACGCCAAGATGACAGTTGTTTCGATGTTAACGACTTATCATTGAAACGAATATCTCCTGACTTAGCCTGAATATCACCGAAAAGGGTTTTTAGCAGAGTACTTTTCCCTGTGCCATTAGGGCCAATAATAACGTTGACCTTGCCCGGTTGCAGGGAAAAAGACATGTCCTTGGCGAGTGTTAGTGTGTCTAAGGTGACATTAAGTTGATGAATTGTGAGCATAATTTAGCGCCTTTTTCCTAGGATTAGCCAAAAGAAGAAAGGCACACCTATGATGGCGGTGACTATGCCAATAGGAAATAAAGCGCCAGGGACAATTATTTTGGATAGTACCGAAGCACTAGACAGTAAAAAGGCACCAATTAAAAAGGACAAGGGGATGAAAAATCGTTGATCTTCACCTACCAGAATCTTGGCGATATTGGGGGCAACAATACCAATAAAGCCTATGATACCGACAAAGCTGGTGACGGTGGCCGTCATCAGAGCAACAATGAAAAGTGTTTTGAGACGCAGTTGGCTGACATTCACGCCCAGACTTTTCGCTCTTTCTTCTCCCAGACGCAGGGCAGTTAATTTCCATGCATCCTTCATTAAAAAAATCATGCAGATCAATGTTACAACACCAACAATCAGCAAATTAGACCAAGATGCTTTTGACAGACTGCCAAACAGCCAAAAGAGAATCTGTTGACTTAATTCAGGTGACGAAATGAATTGCACTAAAGACAGTAGAGATTGAAATAAAAACAATAAGGCAATACCAGCCAGAATAAGTTGTCCTGAGCTGATATGTTGCATGGTGGCCAAAGCAAACAAGAAAGCCGCTGCAAGCATGCAGCAAATGAAGGCTCCTAAGGGTACTGCTACATTGGCATTTAGGCCAAGTGAACCAACGTATAAGGTCATAGCGGCACCAAAACCCGCAGCGGCAGCCATACCTAAGGTATATGGACTGGCCATTGGGTTGTTTAATAGGGTTTGCATTTCTGCGCCGCCTACACCCAATACGCCACCAACGATAACTGCCATGATGGCAATAGGTAAGCGTAAGCTGGTCACAATGACTTCCGTCGTAGGGTCAACTTGCGTATTGAAGCCGATAAGATGAAGTAGGGCGTTAGCTACCTCTTTGATGTTTAGAAGAGAGGGACCTGTAGCAACGTCCAATATAAAGGACGCTGTAAGAATGATGAATAAGACACTTATAACAAACCAGCGGCGCTGTTCAGAACGCCGCTGGTTTGAAATAGCATCAGTGAGTAAACCTGATGGCTGCATAATGACGAAACCGCTATGAATTATAGTGGTATTTTACTCCGTAATGTTAACTGTGAAAGTGCCTGTTGGAGTCACTGGCAAGTATTTATGATAGAAATTTAAATAAGCTTGTTCTGGATTCACATCTTTAAACAGATCCGGATACATGGCTTTAGCCATAAACTGCGCCATAGACGCGTCTAAAATAGTGCGTGATGCACCTTGGTAAATACCATAGACTTGACCATTTTGTACGGCTGGCATTTGTGCCCAACCTGCGCGTTTGGTGAAGCCAGCTAAGCGTTGTTCGGACAAATTGCGATCAATACCTTGACCCATTGGTAACGCATCGCCTTTAACGCCCGACTCAGTACCTGTGATAAAGACAACCTGTGGTTTAGAAGCCAATACTTGTTCAGGGTTCATTGGTCCCCACCATTCCACGAAGGGCGCAGCAATATTGTCACCTTGCAACATAGTGACCATGGCTCCCCACATGTTTTTACCATAGGTGAAGCTATACTGACTTGGTCCTTTATTACCAAACTCGACATAGGTACGAGGTTTCGCTTCGTTTGCCTCTTTAATACGCTTGATGGTGTCATTGATTGTCGTTTGGTATTCCTTTGCAATCTGAGCAGCACGTTGCTCTTGACCAGTTAACTGACCAATAATCTGTGTGCTTTTTAGATGTCGTTCTAGAGTTTGTGCATTGTAATCGACAACCACAACAGGAACGCCAGCATCTTCTAAACGTTCAATATCCATTCCCAAGCCTTTGTATTGCCAATCCGATAATAAGATGACACTTGGTTTTAGGCTAAGTACTTTTTCAATAGAAAATGTTTGCGCTTCTACTTCACCAACATCTGGAATTTGTTTAAGTGAAGGGCGATAGTTGGTGTATAGGTTCCAGCTTGCAGGACGCCAAGCTTCCCATGTATCACGAGATAAACCTACCACGTTATCAAAGGCTTTTTCAGTGCCAATTGCCATATAGTCTTCCGCGTAAAAGCCGAGGACAACTCGTTTAGCGGGCAAGTCAACTTCAACTTGTCGGCCTAAAACATCATCAATAACGGTTGCTTTTGCTTGAGCAACCCCTGAAAAAATAGACGCGCCAAGAGCGATTGCTAGGAGTGAGCCGAGTTTCATCAATATGATCCTTGATTGAGAATGATTTTCGATTGTGAATAGTACTTATTATTCATCTTATTTCAATACTGTTCTGTGATTTTTTGCGTGATTTATTCTCGCTAGGGTGAAAAATGATGGCAATCAATTGAATTAGCCGCTGATTTTGGTATGTTGAGTTTCTTTTGTCGGTCGGAATGTCGTGAAAAATAATAACCAAACAACGATTCATCTTGGCGAGCATGGTTCTGCTTATATTCATCACATACGTTTTCAGTCAGGGGATCTTATTGAACTGAATGTTCATCCCGATATTCCTAAACCCGCCGAATATCATCGCTGGCGTATTAAGCGCAAAGAAACCTTTTTAGCTGGCAGAATGGCGGTGCGTTCAGCTCAGCAAGCCTTGGGCTTGACTTGTTTTAATGTGCCACGAGGCGTTGATGGCGCCCCCATTTGGCCGTCTCATATAATAGGCAGTGTGTCTCACACGGACAACGAAGCCATTGCTCTTGTGATAGATGCCACGCAGTCGAGTTTAATAGGGATTGGAGTGGACTTGGAGAAAATGAACAGCGGCAGTCAGCTCGAAGATGAAAGTCTGATTGGTATGCCAGAAGAGTTTCGAATACTTCATACGATAGGCCTTCAGTCTGAATGTGCTAGGTTGTTGCTTTTTTCCCTAAAAGAAAGTGTCTATAAGGCTTTGTATCCAAGTGTTGGTCAGTTCTTTGATTTTTTGGATGTTGCTCTGGAGGTTGAGCAAGAAGGTGTCTTTTCGTTGGTTGTACAAAGAGATCTGAGTGAAAAAATTGCAATGGGTTTTCGGATATATGGAGGTTATAAGCAAGTCAATGAGAACATGATTACCTTTGCATATATTTGAATGAAAGACGATTCATTACAAGCTGAAGCACCAAAAGTTAATGCTGTATGGGCTGACCAAGTTGAGTTTGGATAACTTGGGAAAGTCACTGAGTTTTACATTGCCGTTTTTAAATTTGGGTCGGAAGCCATTGATACGAATTTTCTTGGCGGTGAGTTTATCTGCGGTGATTTCAAAGCGCTTTTTTTTCAATCCAAATTGCTGACAATGGATGATTTTAATTTGCGCCGTCATGTTAATCATAAGCAAGGTGCATTTGCCTGATTTTTTGGCCTTATGGCAATAGACGAGCAGCGTTGGGTCACTACTGTGAACTTGATACACCTGATTACCCATGAGTTTTTGCCAAAGCCAGCTAACCCAAAAATCTGGGTTGGGTTTGAGTGTTTGGCGGTTAATAAGCGCGTAATCTCCGCCAATTAAACTTTGTCTGATCATCACTTTTTGCCCCAATTTAGCGCCTCTACCCAATTGGTCAGCCCACCAAAAAGAAGAAATAAATCTGTCTGACAGTTTGGCTTGCCCTCCACACTGTGCTGATCCGCTTTCTCCCGTCCAAATCTCCGCTTGAGCTTGATGTTTGTCGCGATAGCTGGCGAGTTGTTGTGCGTATTTTTCAAAAGTGAGCATCGCCACAGGGGACAGCAAATTACGGGGAGTCGCAGCACGGGTTTTTACGGGTGATCGACTGCTTTGGAAGGGATAGTAATGCCAATCTACTATGTCTAATTTTTCATTTAAATGCTCAAGAAAAGGAGCTGTTAGATTACTAATGGGTTTTATGGCTTCTCCGATTCTTGGCCAAAAGGCACTGCCTGGGCCAGCCACTAAACTGTCAGGGCTATGGGTACGAATACACTGTATAAAACGATCGTAATCGTGAGCTAAATTTTTCGCGCTAGGTTGAGCACTGATGCCATGAAAAGCCCAATAAGCATTTAGTTCATTGCCTAATTCGCATATTGCTATTGATTGACCTTGCTGCTGGCAATAGCTCAGTAAGTCAGTCACTTCATTGGCTTGCCATTGACCATGCTTTTTTTTATCAAATACGCCGTATTTGAAAGTAAACATTAGCTTTAGATCATTGCGCTGACAAAATAGATGTAATTGCTGCCAAGTGTCTTCTGTTAATTGAAGTGCTCCCTGTTGTGCTTTATTAGCGTTGGTAAAGTAGTGAAGTTTATCGGCTTCTGAACCGCCCACGCGCAGATATGATGGCCCTAATGCTTGCACCAATAAATCCAGTTTACTGGGATGTAATTCAAGTGGCGATGTTTTCTCCGTTCCCAGACCTTTTTGCGAGCTTTTACCACCATCCCACCAAAAACCGCCAGCTAACACTGAAATATCAATGGAAAAGGACAGATAGCGAGGACTTGTTTCTTGCATCACAGTATTCGATATCAGACTAACCGTTACATGTTTTTGATGGTCTTTGACCAATGAGGAGGTCTTATTGAAACGATTGAGATTGAGCAAAAACAAGTCGAAGCATTCCTAAGCAAAACAATAGTAATAGGATGCCGAAAATATATGACAAATTTGTGATCTATTGGGATGTTAAGGCATCAGGAGTTATAAAAATGAGCAGGTTTGCGTCTTTTTTAATGCTTCAGAATGACATACTTGCGAATAAGCTTCAGGATCTTGAATAAAGGCATAATGTTGATTGGAACGGTAGCAACGTCGTTTAAATTTATGCCGCTTATCTTGGTAATCGTTGCGCGTTAATTCATATTGATAGGCAAATTCTGTTTCTTCTTGATCTTGTAAGCTTTGCTTGATGTCGTCAATACCTTTAGTCAATTGTTGATATTGTTCTCGTGTGCGATGGCAGTATTGGCTGTTGGGGGTATCGGTTTGACAGTCTTCCATGCCAGTATTGAGTTGTGTTAGTTGTATTTTCAGTTGTTCTAGCTGTTGTTTTAATTTCAGGCGAACTTGCTGGCGTTGCTGAAAATTTTGCTGATGGTTTTGGATTTTTAAGGCAACTTCATTGAGTTGTTGTTCTTCGATAAGGCAACTTTGGCCGTATTGAATTAAAGGATTGGCATGAGTCGCCAACGGAAACACGAGTAATATTAAAATGAGGTTATGAATAAATGGTGGTTTCATCTTAGCCATCTTATTCCATAGGTCTTTCAACAGAACCAAAGGGTATTGCGCTTAGTAAAGTATACACTTAGGAAAGGTTCGAACAAGTCTACTGAATTCGGCAACCTGCTCCTGCGTTGCTCTAATCCCCTACATACGTGTCGCTTTCCTTCAGGTCTTGCAGAGAAAGCCTCTCTCAGTGTTAAGTGTGATTGAAAAGTATTAACATTCCTGCTTAGTCTTGCCTTAATGGTTTGTTTCTCTGGTAAGTCGCATGTTCAGAAGACTTATTCGCACCTTCCTTAGATAATTCAAATGGATAAGAGGATGATATTGATATGCAAATGGATATTTCAAATGGTTTCTGTCTCGCCCTTGAACGAGGCCCATTTCAAAATAATGGCGCATCTCCCTGGTTCGCAACGCTAGGAATAGGGTCGCCGGCTCAAGAGCTAAAAATGTGTTTTGACAGTGGCAGTGATTTTAATTGGGTGACATCCAGTCTGTGTTCCAAAAATGGCTGCCAGCATTATGCTGGTGGTCGGTTTGATATTGCCTTGTCGACAAGCTTCGAATGGATTAGTCAACAAACGACATCGGTTAGTTTTGGCCCTTGGGGAAGCATGGCAGTGCAATCTGGTCAGGATGTATTAAGTCTAATGCCAATGGCGGAAAGTGCTGAAATAAAAGTGATCAGCGATCTGTACCTTGCGCAATGCTACGACAGCGAACATTTTGCTGAGTTGGATTGGGATGGGGGAATAGGCTTGCCCAGTGTGTCGGATGCTACGGTAGACCAAGATACGAGCTTAGCAAAGACGCCTTCATTTCATTTTATGCAAGACTTGATCCGACAGCAGCGAGTGGATCCGGCTACGCCTTTTGTTGGTTTTCAGACAAATTCTCACAATACGCAAGGTGTGGTCCATTTTGGAGGTGTTGATACGACCTACAAAAACAGCCGTGAATACCTTTTCTTACCATGGGCAGAATATCAAGCCAATTATTTATGGACGACAGCATTAACCTCTTTGCAGATGGCTGGAAAAGATTTAGTTGGGCCGGATGACGGTTTCTTTTTTGCTTTGGATTCTGGTTCCTCACAATTTAAAGGGGATGAAAACTTAATGAGTATCTTGCTGATGCTGGCTGAACAAAAGGCCAGCTTACAAATGCAAGTGGGTAGCACTGATACAGGTGCACCAGGTGAAATTCATGTTACAGCTGACTTATATGATGTGTTGATTGAAGCCGGCAAAGATAAAGGCAAAGTCTTGAGCCAGTTCGATCCCATGGACCATGCGGAAGATATCGTCTTGGTTGGTTCTGTATTAATGGATCATCTTTATACTTTATACCAATATGAAACGGTTAAGGTACAAGATGAATGGCAACTTAAGCCATTAGGTGTGTGGATTTTCAATAAGCCAAATGGGCCAAAAATCATTACCAGTGTGCAATCTAAAACAGCCAGTATTTTCGAATGAGAGTAGGGGGAAGTATGTCGTTGATATTAAATGGAGTTTGGCAGAACAGCTATGGTTCTCTGATGACGCTTGAAGTCAATCAGGCTGGACAGATCGTAGGGGAATACATTTCCACAACAGGTGCGACAGGTACCTATTTGGTGATGGGGCACAGTCAACCGAGGAATCCTAGCAGTGATTTGGGGCAAGCCGTCGTACTGTCAATTTTTTGGCGGCCGATAGATCAGACTGCAGAAGACGATGGTGTGCATTGGATGTCTACGTATTGTGGTCAGCTTAGTGCTGAGGGGGAATTGAGCGTGATTAACACCTTGCTCACCACGACGCCCTATAACCAATTTGCACCGGGAGATTATGTCGACAAGTTGGTATTCACTAAAACGTCAGCACCAGTGAAGCCTGTTTTCTCTGATGTCGGTATTAATGACAGCAATGACAATCGATTAAATGGTGAATGGCAAAGAGAGGATGGCTTAGCCAAATTGAGCTTGACTATTCAGAATTACACCTATGGTTTAGTCAGTGGTGTTTTAACCTTAGCGGGAGAAGATATTGCCATGTTGGGCTTTACGGATACCTACGCCGATAACAATATATTACAGAGTCTAACCTTAAGTGGTTATATGCTTAGCAACCAACAGCCAATTTCTTTGCTCGGTCGTATGTCTTTCGATGCGAAACAGCTGGATGTTACTCGCTGGCTGGCTCATGCCACAGCACCAAGTGATGTCTATTTTCAATCCGAAGCAACCCATTGGCGTTTTATAAAACAATCAATTGATTGATGTGATTCGTGAGGGATAACACATGCGTCTGGGTCAAACTTACGATAAGTTCGAGCATGATCAAACGGTTTTAGACTGTTTTCTTCAGATGTGGCGTTACTCTGCTGATTTGATGTTTATCATGTCGGTAGAGAAAAATGGTGAATTTACCCTCTATGATAACAATCCTGCCTCCAAAAAAGTCATGGGCTTGTCTGAAGATGACAAGATTCATCGTTTGGACTTACGTCAACAATTCGGTGATGAAATGGCGGAACAAGTGTTCGCTACTTATCAACAAGTCATTGATGGCGGTAAGCCCATTTCGATAGAGCAAAATGGTGTTCGTGGAGACGGTTCTAAAATTTATTTTGATACCTTGTTTGTTCCCATTTTTAATGCGCAGGGAGAGGCCATTTTTGTTTGTGGCGCAAGTCGTGATATCACTAAGATAAAAGATGCGGAAAAGGTCGCCTTGCAGGCTAATGAGAAATTAACCGAATACAGCTTGGCATTGGAATCGGTAAATCAGGATTTAGATAAAAAAGTACGTACCCGTACCCAAGAGCTAGAGCGAGCCAAACGTATTGCAGAAGACGCACTGGAAGCCAAGTCATCTTTTGTGGCTCACATGAGTCATGAAATTCGTACCCCCATTAACGCTGTTATTGGCCTCAGTTATCTTACATTGAAAACGTCACTGAATGATGCCCAACGAGATTCTTTGGAAAAGATTCTCACGGCGGGTGAATCCTTACTCCGTATAGTGAATGATGTGTTGGACTTTTCTAAAGCGGAAGCCGGTAGAATGACCCTGGAGAAAACGGATTTTTCTGCTGTAAAACTACTGCAACATGCTATCAGCCTCAATCAAGTACAAGCATTGGCGAAGAACATAACCTTGTCTGTCGAAATATCACCAAATGTGCCTGCCGTGTTAAGTGGCGATCCATTGCGTATCCAACAGCTTTTGACAAATTTGATTAGTAATGCGGTTAAATTTACTGAGCATGGCGGTGTGAAAGTACGTTTAATGGCGCAACCTAACTCTGATCATCAGATTATTTTTATTGGCGAGGTAATTGATACTGGTATTGGTATTTCTTCTGCGGATCAAAGCCGTTTATTTGAATCTTTTCAACAAGCTGATGACAGCATTACTCGGTCTTATGGTGGCACAGGACTTGGTTTGGCTATTTGTCGACAAATTTGTGACTTAATGAATGGACAGTTAGAAGTAAATAGTCACGTAGGCACGGGTTCAACTTTTCGTTTTAAGTTACCTCTTGAGATTTCTACAAATGAAATTGAACAGCTTGTTGAGCAGAGATCGGGATTCGATATCGAGATACCAAATTGTTCAGCAATGCGAATTTTGCTAGTGGAAGACAATCCTATTAATCAGAAAGTAATGATGGGGTATTTGGCGGAGACAAGAGCACAGGTCATCATAGCCAATCATGGTCAACAAGCGATAGATAAGGTTCAGCAGCAAACTTTTGATATGGTCTTGATGGACATTCAAATGCCAGTAATGGACGGTTTAACCGCCACCAAACGCATCCGATCTTTGCCAACAGGAAAAAAACTTCCCATCTTTGCTATGACAGCACATGTATCAGATGATGCTAAAAGAAAATCGGCTCAGGCAGGAATGGATGGCCATCTAGATAAGCCCATAGATAAAGCGGCTTTATACAAAATTTTACAAATTAACCGATCAAAAAAGAACCAAGATGTTACATCATTTCATGAGATAACTGGAGATTTTAGAGCAGATACTGAGTTTGGTGAATTGCTGTCTAAAATTTCGGCTATCGATACATTAGATATCAACCAAGCGATCGCTAAACTGGATGGCAAATCAGGATTTTATCTTGAACTTGTAGCGGAATTTTGTGACAAGTATCGAGGTTTTTCATATCAGAATCTAACGCCAGATCGCATCTTATTGGAAGTACATTCCTTGAAATCCAGTTTGTTATACATTGGGGCATTTGGCCTTAGTGAGCTCTGTGCTGAGCTGGAAGCTCAATTGTATGAAGAGTCGGATAGTTCAAGAGAACTCGCCATTCTAGAAAGCCAATTGCACACCTTAATGGATCAACTTGAGTCGTGTTTGTCCACATGGGAAAAAGGGAATCAGCAGATTAGCTTAAGCAAACATGAGCTCCTTCGGGCTTGTGCCAGCTTAGCTACAGTTGAAGCCTTATTAAGGCAATCAGATTTTTCCGTAGAAAACCCTTTGAAAGAGTTACAGAAAATGCTGTTGGGAACCAAATACGCTTTATCCGTGGAAAATATACGCTATTCCGTTTCATCGATTGAATTTGAGCGCGCGGCTGAACTTTGTCAATCATTGCTAGCTACTTTGCAAGGTGATGTTTTATGACAGTGGTAAATCGTCAAAAAATTCTTGTGATCGATGATGAAAGAATTAATTTAAAAATCATTAGTGACATATTGCGTGAAGATGCTGATGTGGTGTTGGCAATCAGTGGAGAGCAGGGTATTCGTAAAGCCATTGAGTATAAGCCGGATTTAATATTATTGGATGTACTTATGCCGGGGCTTGATGGCTATGAGACCATGAATCGACTACGACATGATGTACGAACCAGTACCATACCGGTGATTTTTATCACGGCGTTACATGATGCGAGCCATGAAGAAAAAGCACTATTAATGGGCGCCTGTGACTACATTCAAAAACCTCTTAACCACAACATAGTTCAAGCCAGAGTACGCCTTCACTTACAGTTAACGAAACAACGTAAGTTATTAGAACAATTGGCAAACATTGATCCATTAACCGCATTAGCGAATCGACGTCGTTATGAAGAGTTTATTGTGCGTGAATGGCAGGCAGCCATTCAACACAATGAATGTTTGTCTTTATTAGTGCTTGATATAGATAATTTTAAGCAATATAACGATTGTTACGGGCACGCGACAGGCGACAAAGTACTTAAGCGCGTTGCGACTGTTCTGGCGGGTCAAATAAAACCCGGTGAAGGGCTCGTTGCTCGATATGGTGGTGAGGAGTTTGTCGTGGTTTTACCACGTTTTTCTCAACCAGAAGCGGCGCGAATTGCTAAGAAGTGCATGTTTGATATTGAACAATTGAATTTATCTTATTCTCACCAAGGTCAAACAGGTCAAGTCACAGTCAGTGTGGGAGGTGCCTGTGTGAGCCCTTTGGTAGGTGATTTGGTGGAAGATTTCTTTGATAAAGCTGACAGTAAACTGGTGGAAGCCAAGAATTCTGGAAAGAATAAAATGCTATGGTTTCATTCACATGAATTGGATGTTTCAGTGAAGTAAGCTAGTTGCCTTTATAGGCTGCTAGCTTAAGCGCTTTTTATAGTTAGTCGGCATCAATAAGGTGGCTTTCTTCTGGTCGCAATGTTAATACTTCAAAGCCATTTTGAGTGACTAAGATGGTGTGTTCCCATTGCGCAGATAGTTTTTTGTCGGCAGTGACGACAGTCCAGCCATCTTTTTTAGTCTTAGTTTTGGCCTTGCCTTGGTTCACCATGGGCTCGATGGTAAAGGTCATGCCGGCTTCTATTACAGGCCCTCTACCGCGTTTACCATAATGCAATATTTGCGGTGCTTCGTGCATGTCTTTGCCAATGCCATGACCACAATATTCTTTGACAATACTGTAGCCTTGTTTTTCCGCGACGGCTTGGACTGCTGCTCCTATGTCGCCTAAGGTGGCTCCCGGTTTCACTGCTTTAATGCCTGCCCACATAGCATCGTAAGTGGTTTTGACCAATTTTTTGGCCACTGGGCTGGCTTGGCTCATTAAATACATTTTGCTCGAATCCGCAATGAAACCGTTTTTTTCCAAGGTGATGTCAAAATTCACTATGTCTTTTGCTGATAAGATTTTATTTGCTGCAGGCACACCATGACAGACCACATCATTGATCGATGAATTCAAACAAAATTGATAACCATATTGTCCTAGACTGGCAGGGCGAGCTTGGAGTTCTTGTCGAATAAAATGCTCAACCTGACGATTGACCTCTAGCGTTGAAATGCCTTCTTTTACTATGTCATCAAGCATGGCGAAGACTTGCGCCAGTAGGCGGCCGGATTCCCGCATCAATTCGATTTCTGATGTGGATTTGATAATACCTGCTGTCATCTCGACTATACCGCCTTAAGTTGGTCAGTATTCGTGACTTTGTGCATTTCCATCGCAATGATTTCGGCAAAGGTTAAGGTCGGATTTTGCTCCGCAAGACGGCCAATTTTGATCCAAAACTCGGCTTGAGCATTGATGGAACGAGACATAACTTGGCTGCTGTTGCGCACTTCATCATGGAGTTGGTCTGAAATTTTAATAATACCCATAGTATATGATCCGTATACGATTTATATATGGATCATATATAGGTATGTAGGTTACTTCAAGCCTTTAAGTTGCAAAGGGCTTTAATCAAAAAGAGTCTTGATCAGTTTGACGCCGGCTTCTTGCCCTCCTTGATTGTAGGCATCCAGCAAAGCAGAGCCTAGAATGGCAATTTCTGCTTTTCCTACCAAGGCGTTGATCTGCTCCTTGTTACGCAAACCAAACCCCACTCCCAATGGCGTGCTGGTATGTTGTTTAATCTCCGCCAAATAGCTTTCCAGTTCTGTGCTAGGAGTTTTATCTTGGTGGTTGGATTGACCTGTTACGCCAGACCTTGCTACACAATACAAAAAGCCTTCCGCTTGTTTGGCCAGCATAGCCAAACGATCTTTTGGAGTGGCTGGTGTGACCAACCAAATTGGGTCTATCATTTTGTCATAACAAGCTTGTTGAAACTCTTGGGCAGCTTCGATGGGAAGGTCTGGTAAAATGAGGCCACTGATATTTTCTTCTGCGGCACGCTGCGCCAGCTTTTTAAGGCCAAATCGGTACATGGGATTGAGATAGCTCATTAGCACAATTCGGCTATCAGGAAAGTCTTTTGCTAATGCGCCCAATTGCGTTAAACAAGTATCCACATCAAGATCTTGCTGCAGTGCCTTATGGCAGGCGGCGACTATGCTTGGGCCATCGGCAACGGGGTCAGAGAATGGGAATTGCACTTCAATAAAATCAACCCCTTCTTCCAGTAACTGTGTCATCCAAGCAAGACTTTCGTCCACCGTTGGGTAGCCATACACCACATGTGTCATCGCCAGAATGGATTTATGCTGGAGTTTCTGTTGAGTGAATTGTGCTAATGAACTCATATTATTCTCCTTGCTCTCTAATAGGGTAACTGGCTAAGTAGTTTTGTAAAAAGGCTGGGAAGGTTTCATCCTCAACGGCTTTTGCCACATTAAAAATGTCCTTGTCTCCACGCCCTGATAAATTGATAACAATGTGCTGATCCTGACCAAGCTTGGCAGCATCTTTAAAAGCACCAGCCAGTGCATGGGAAGATTCTAAGGCGGGAATGATGCCTTCTTTTTTTAACAATAAGGTACAGGCATTAACCACATCTTGGTCCATTGCATAGGTCATCTCGATGCGCTTAGTCTCGGCTAGATGAGCAATAATTGGCGATACGCCCACGTAATCGAGTCCGGCGGCAATAGAGTGTGTTTCTTGTAATTGTCCATGTTGATTTTGTAAGAAGATGGTAGCAAAGCCTTGCGCAATCCCCGGGGCACCTAAGTTGTGGGACAATCGAATGGAGTGTTCGCCCAGTTCCAAACCTTTGCCGCCTGCTTCTACACCTACCATAGCGACTTCTTTATCGTCGACAAAAGGCAAAAATAGTCCGCAAGCATTAGAGCCGCCGCCAATACAGGCATAGAGACGGTCAGGGAATTTACCAAACTGCGCCACACTTTGTTGACGTACTTCATTGCCTATCACAGATTGGAAAAAAGCCACCATTTCGGGGAAAGGGGCACAACCACAAGATGTGCCAATTAAGTAATGACTTTCCTCATGACTTGAAGACCAATCTCGCAAGGCTTCATCCAGAGCGTCTCGAAGAGTTTGTGCCCCAGTGGTAACAGGAACGACTTCAGCGCCAAGTTGCTTCATCCAGAAAACATTTGGGTATTGTCTTTCTATGTCTTTGGCACCCATATAAATGGTGCATTCTAATCCTAAACGTGCTGCCACTAGGGCGCTAGCAATACCGTGCTGGCCCGCACCAGTTTCGGCGATGACACGTTTTTTCCCCATGCGTTTCACTAACAGACCTTGACCAATAACATTGTTCATTTTGTGAGCGCCGCTGTGATTGAGATCTTCGCGTTTTAGATAAATACGCGCGCCACCAAAGTATTCTGTCAGGTTGGCGCAAAAAGTAAGGGGCGTTGGACGTCCAGAAAACTCTTGCCATTGTTGATTGAGTTCCGCAAGAAAAGTGGGGTCTTGTTTCGCTTCTTCAAAGGCTTGCAAGATTTGTTGTTGGCTGGCAAACAATATTTCGGGAATGTAGCTACCACCAAATTGCCCATAAAAGCCATTGTTGCTTTGCATGGAGGAACTCCTAATAATTTATTTACTAAACGGTATAGTAAATAAATTAAAACATTCCTTTTCATTCGTCAAGCTTCACACATTGTTCCCAATCAAGTTGTGTTTTCTCTTTGGCGTTTTAGAGCATGTTTAGGCCAATGTGGTCTGTTTGAAATTAGCTAATAAGAGGGGAGGGAGGCCTAAAAGGAAAAAGGTTCAAGTTGGTCTATTTAGGCTTTGATTGTCTTGATAGCTTGAAACAAAAAACCGAGTCAATGACGAACTCGGTTTTTTATTATTCAAGCATTTCACATGATGAGTCTTTTTAGACTTAAATAGCATCACTGCTTAATAAAGTGACTTTTTCATCGAGATCCAATGCTTCTTGCTTAGAGATTTTGTGTTCTGCCGGATTGGTGATGCCAGTAAACTTACCGCCAGGCTCGATGCTTAAATTATCGCTATAAACCGTGCCACTGACACGACCACAACTTAATATTTCAATGTAAGTGGCATGGCAAATGCCTTCAAATATGCCGTTAACGATAAGGCGCTCGGTGTTGATTTCACCTTCCACTTTGCCAGATTCACTTACCTTAATTTGTTTGATCGCGTCTATTTGTCCCTCAACATGACCGTCAATTTGCAATTGACTGGTTACTTGGATGTGTCCATTAATAGTGCAACCTTCTGCGATGAGAGTTGTAGCTGACGACTGACTCTTAACTGTACTTGACCCACCAAAGATTCCCATCCTATACCTCTTACACTGTCAAAAATTGTATCAAAATTATCTACGTTCCATTCGATAAATGGCTTTGGATTAAGTGCTCGGCCCACAAAGCGAACTTCATAATGAAGGTGTGGCCCAGAGGACAGTCCTGTGTTTCCTGAGTAGGCTATCAAATCTCCCTTCTTAACAAAGTCGCCACGTTTAACAACGAATTTGCTTAGATGCGAGTACGAACTTGAGAAGCCATACGCATGAAAAATTCGTAAATAATTACCAGACCCTTTCTTGCTAGGTCGTATTACCTCTACTGCACCATCAGCTGGTGCGTAAACAGGTGTTCCGGTATTCACGGCGAAATCTTGTCCGCGATGAAATTTGGTTATCCCTGTTACAGGGTGAACTCGTTTACCATAACCCGATGATGTGCGAGCATTCACCACTGGCGGTCCACTCGGAATTTGAGTCAACATCATGAGGCGCATTGATGTGGTTATAGTAGCGGTATCCAAACGGGATTCCAACTCTGTATCGTTTTGATCGCCCATGCCTAGCATGTTTTCTAGGTCATTTAATCGATCTGAAACTATTTGAACGCGCTCTTCACGTTCAGACAAGTCGTGTTCTAGAGTAGTTTTGAGTGCAGTAAGAGAAGTAAGTTCACGGTTGACGGAGGAAAATTTGGTTTCCAGTTCTTTTTGCTTGAGTTTAGCAAACTCCGCCTCATGAACTAGGTAATAAATGACCACCGCGGTCACCACAACGCCAATGAGTAACAAGTAACCAACCACTTTCATGGAATGTCGAAATTTCTTACCAAAGCTAAAATGCTTAGTACCATGAATAGAAGATACTGATATGGTTACATTATCTTTCATTGTTTACTTGTATCCCAACAACATTCAACGCCTGAAAAATAAGCGTGAATCAAACTAATAAGATATACATTTTGTTGTGTATACTGCGTCCATGTTTCAGGCATATTTCATACCTAAATTTTCTTTTTCTGATCAGTTAAAATGTTTCATTTTGTAATCAGGATTTTTCATTGTAACAACAGGCGAAGTTACGAACAAGCAATGGAAGGCATCAAGGAATCATATACCTTTAAACTATATCAGTTATAACGAATTTATGGTCAGAGGAAATATTTGGGAAGGAAAGCTATCTCATTAGTCTGCTTCACTTTTTATGACGGATGGATGATTATTCGTTATGTTATAGGGTATTAATATATGGGGTTGTTTTTTTAATGGTATAACGTGCTCCCAATACTATCTATGATTTGATCCTACTATCAGTTTATTCGCTTCAGCAATATTTGCCTGATAAGGTGGCAATCCGCGTAGGGATAAGGTTGTGCATTCTTGCAATAGGTTATTTATCGGCCTTGTTGCTAATCCTTATTGTGGAATTTGCGTCATTTTCCCATTGGTATTTCTGAAAGCGGGATGGCATGAGTAAAGCAGAATTTAAATAAGGTATTAATATGGCTCGAGGCCGACCTAGTAAAAAATCACACATTGTTGTAGCCGCTTGTGACTTGTTCACTGTTCAGGGGTATCAGGCCACTAGTATTGATCAAGTGGTGGTGGCTGCTGGTGTTTCTAAGCCAACAGTCTATAGTAACTTTCCGACCAAATTAGCCTTATGGGAAGAAGTGTTGGAGCATATTATTAGTCTTGCTAAACAGGTTATGGTGGAGGAAAAACTGACTGTGGCAGAACAGCCAAATTCTGCTTTAGAAACTTGGTTGGCTATTTGGGAATCTTGGTCGGAATCATCTGAAAATTTAGCCGTGTATCGGATTTTTTTGGGTGAACAGCATAAAATGAGTGACCAATTGATGGCCAAATTCGATCTTTTTGAAACAGTACTTATGACCGCCTTACAAGTATGGCAAGCGCAATTTCAAGTATCTTCACAAGTTTTTGTGCAAATGGAGGCCTTGAGTCGCCACTGTATATTGATGCCAAGGCTACTTAATAAGCCAACAGATAATGAAGAGTTTATGAAAGTGCAACTGAATTGGTTGCTCGCTATTTGAAATTTATAAATTTCTATAAGAAAGCCTATTCATTAAAGTAGTTTCTTGAAAAGATAACATAAGGCCACTTCCGTTAGGTGGCCTTATGTTATTTAGGGGGATCTGGAAGTCAATTTTACAGTGGCGCGCCTGCCGCGTTATCTGTGTTTGTTTCATTGCCTTTTTCAGCCCACAGCATGATGCACAAAGCTAATGAGCCCGTAATAACAAAACCGCCGGAAATCGGAATCAGTGTATTGTCGTATATTTGTCCAATGACTGTGCCGATCGACATGGACATGATAGAGGAGACTGATCCGATAATGGCTGAAGCAATGCCTGCCACATGCCCCATGGGCTCCATGGCCAGAGCATTAACATTGCCGAATAATAAACCAAAGCAAAAGAACAACACGCTTGCATACAGCATGAACATCCATAACTGGATACTAACCATGGCATGTAATGCTAAGAATAAGGCTGATGCCAATATGACACAGCTGATTGCTTTGAGTGCTATGCTACGTGCGCCATATTTTTCTACCACTCGAGAATTAATGAGTGATGACACACCGAGTACTAAAGCCAATACGCCAAAATACACGGCAAACATTTTTCCTGTTTCAAATTGCACCTGAAAAATTTGCTGCGAGGAATTTAAATAGCCAATAAAACTACCGAAAAATAATCCCATGCAAATGGTGTAGCCGGCGGTAATACGATTACTGATCACTTCTTTGAAGCCGTTATAAAAGCCTTTGCCAGTAAAAGGAATGCGATTGTTTTTAGGTAAGGTTTCTTTCAAACGGAAAAAGATCCATGCTAGCAGTAATAGGGCATAAATCATGTAAAGTTCGAAAATGCCACGCCAGTCTGTTAACAACATAATAGCCTGCCCTAATGTGGGGGCAATCGCTGGAACTAAGACGAAAATCATCATAACCAATGACATGATGCGTGCCATTTGCGCACCGTGGAATAGATCTCGCACCAAAGAGATGGCGGAAATATAGGGCCCAGATACTCCTAAGCCCTGAATGAAGCGACCTAGCATCAAACTGTCTAAGTCGTTAGCTTGGTAACAAATTAAGGTGCCGACCAAATACAAGCCAATACCACCAAAGAGAATAGGGCGGCGGCCTAATGCATCAGATAAAGGGCCGCAAACCAGCTGTCCTAAAGCCATACCTAGGAACAACATACTGATGAGTAATTGTGGTTGGTTGGCGGTAGCAGCATTTAATTCCCTACCAATGATGCCTAACGCGGGTAAGAGAGCATCGATGGAAATGGCGACAATTGACATAAGTAATGCCACCAAAATAGTGAACTCTTTGGCTGACATGCCAGAAGCTTGAGTGTTGTTGTGAGCATTTTCCATTTGGACTCCAAATTTGGCAACAGTATCGCAACTCTTATGGTTGCATAAAGATCTATTATACTGAGTTAATATTAAGCCGAGTTTGCGCTTATGTGTACCAAATGAGGAAGTGAAATGTGATTGGTTTTTCGATGTATCGAAGGAGTTAACCAATGAACGACAGTGAAAAAGAAAAGATTGAACTTGAGCATCAAGCCGCTAAGTTATTTATGCGATGCTATGAGAAGAATACAGGCAAACCCATTCGCCATATTTGGCACAACAACCCTATTCGACCCGATGTCTCTTGTATGTTTGAAGGTCAACGATTAGACCTTGAAATTGCGCATTTATATGGCTCCGAAGAGGAAGCCATGGAGATTCTAGGGCGTAATTTGACGGCAAAAACATGTGACTTGTTGGCGCAACTAAAAGAAGAACCTGCCGAAAAACGTTTGTTAGCTTCGTTAAATAAAATTCTTACCAATAAATCGAGTAAGACCTATCACACACAAAGGGTCTGGTTGGTGATTCGTAATGCCCATCCTGAATGGCAAAAGACTGACATTAAAGCCTTAGAGCATTTAATTAGCATGCCTGAACCTCATGCCTTTGAAAAAGTATGGATATTGGGAGACATTGAAGGAAAAACGGGCATAGTGCGTCTTTACCCCTAACCTTTGCTCGCGACGAGACTTATGACTTGAGTTTCGTTTTGGACTGTTTGCCATTGGACTGCTTATTATTGGATGGTTTAGCAGGCTTTTGCCGATGAGCTTGAAACTGACGATATTTTTTAACCGTAATCAAGGCCAGTATCATGGCAATACCAATGAAGAAAATAGCAAAAGCCCCTAAGGCGAGGGTGGCTTCAGGTTGCATATAAACCTTCGACAATATAATGGCAATGACTCATTTGGCTGTTACTTATCGTCATCAAAATGAATCTCTTTGGTGTACACATTGTCCCGCTGAATAGGTGGCTTGTATGGCTCTGTCATCCCCAATGGTCATAAAGACAAACAAGGTTTCTTCAATACTCTTCGACAACGCCAAACGGGAAGTCAGCAAAGGTGTCGCCTTTTTGTCTAACAGAATGAAGTCCGCTTCACTGCCCACCGCCAAATTACCTATTTTATCTTCTAAGCGTAGTGCTTTAGCACCGCCAAGGGTAGATAAGTACAAAGATTTAATAGGATTTAGGTTCTCGTTTTGCAGTTGAATCACCTTGTATGCCTCATTCATGGTTTGCAGCATCGAAAAGCTGGTGCCACCGCCCACATCGGTACCCAGACCCACGTTCACCTTGTGTTCTTCGGCTTTATTTAGTTTAAATAAACCGCTGCCAATAAAGAGGTTAGAAGTTGGGCAAAACGAAATGGCTGACCCTGTATCGTGCAATCTTTGGTATTCATGGTCACAAAGGTGAATGCCATGAGCAAACACAGAACGCTCGCTAAGCAATTGGTTTTGGTCGTACACGTCTAAATAGTGTTGACTATTCGGAAACAGCTCTTGTACCCAAGCACACTCATCTGTGTTTTCAGATAAGTGGGTATGCAGGTAAACATCTTGATATTCGCTCAATAATTTACCTGCCAAAGCCAATTGTTGGTCTGAACTGGTGGGGGCAAAACGAGGGGTAATGGCGTAATGCAAGCGGCCTTTGTTATGCCAAGTTTCGATCAGCTCTTTGCTTTCTTGATAACTGCTTTCAGGCGTATCGGTCAAATAATCCGGTGCATTACGATCCATCATGACTTTACCGCAGATCATACGTAGGTTATGTACTTGACTGGCCTCAAAAAAGGCTTCTACAGATACCTTGTGTACTGTGCCAAATACCAAGGCCGTGGTGGTGCCATTACGCAAAAGTTCGGCTAAAAAGCGATCCGCAACGTTGCGAGCATGTTGCTTATCATGGAATTTAGATTCTTCTGGGAAAGTATAAGTGTTTAACCAAGTTAGCAATTGCTCGCCGTAAGAACCAATCATGTCCGTCTGAGGATAATGAATGTGCGTATCGATAAAGCCGGGTGTAATAAGAGCATCAGGGTGATCTTCTATTACGAGAGAGTCGGGCAAGGTTTTTAACAAGGTTTCGGCATCGCCCAAAGCCTTAATTTTATCCCCTTCAACCAGCAGTAGGCCATCCTCAAAGTACTCATAAGCGGCATCCACTCCCACCTCTTTTGGGTCTGCAATACAATGCACTATGGCCGCACGCCAGGCTTTTTGCTGCGTCATTATCTTCTCTCTAAAATTTTGACCGAATGGTTATATTTTATCAGCTATTGTTTTGCCTTTCACTAAATTGACGAATTTTAGCCCGGTAATACAGTATGCCTCGCAACAACACGACAATGAAAACGCCTAAGCCATCAGCGTAAAAATCCAGCCATTCTCCATAACGATTCACACTGGGTTGAATCAGCTCAATGACGCCCCCCCAGAGAAAGATGAAAGTTGCCATCCATATAAAACGTTGGAAGGGGCCAAAGGCACACATCAAGGCCCAACCGCCAAAGCCAATGACATGATGAAGTTTGTCTGAGCCTGGCGCATCGGGTAAATGCTCCATAGGAGTGAGGGTGGCGGCGCTGATGATCACCAAGCCGATAACAAAGCCAAGCCATTGTAGTTTTTGTGATTGAATTAAAGAGATTATCTTTGTCATTGTTTACCTTAGAATCCGAACCCGAATATTACGTCCTTTGATTTTTTTGTTTTCTAATGCCTTCACGACTTTTTTAGCAACCTGATTGTCTACGCCAACGTAGGCGTGAAAATCAAAAATATCGATTTTACCAACCTGTTCCTTAGATAAACCCAATCCCGCGGTGAGAGCACCAAGAATATCACCAGGTCGGAGTTTATTCTTACGCCCAGCATCAAAAGCAATGGTGGTTTTCTGTGGAATCAAGCGATAATCCGCAGCGGCTTCTGCCAGTTCAAGAAAGTTGGCTTGTATGTCAAAGCGGGTTTCAATGTCGTGTACTTTGTAATCTTCTTTTGCAGTAACCAAGTTGACCGCGACACCAGCAGCGCCAGCGCGACCCGTACGTCCAATACGGTGGGTATGCACGTCAATGTCTCGAGTAGTGTCATAGTTCACCACCAGATCGATTTCTTTGACATCAATGCCGCGTGCTGCCACATCGGTAGCGACCAAAACACAACTACTTTGGTTGCTAAAACGCACCAATACTTGGTCACGTTGTTTTTGCTCCAAGTCACCATGAATGGCTTGAGCGGCCACTTTGTGATCGTCTAGCCAGTCGGCAACTTGCTGAGATTCAGCTTTTGTATTACAAAAAACAATGGCCTGACGAGGAGCAAAATGTTCTAAACAACTTAGCAAAGCAGAGGTTTTGTTGCTATTTTCACTGCGTACGAAATATTGCTCAATATTGGGCTTAAGATCTTCTTGTGTTGCCACTTTCACGCTAACCGGCTGACGCTGGAATTCTTCGCTAAGAGCGGCAATATTATCACCATAGGTGGCCGAGAAAAGCAGGGTTTGTTTGTCTTTTGGGGTGAGCTCAACCACTTCGCGAATGCTGTCCACAAAGCCCATATCGAGCATGCGATCTGCTTCATCCAAGATCAAGGTGTTGAGCGCATTTAAGCGTAACGTGCCTTTGCGTAAATGCTCCATTAAGCGCCCCGGTGTACCAACAACGACGTGAGCGCCATGTTCTAATGAATTGATCTGTGGGCCAAATGGCATGCCACCACACAGGCTCAGTACCTTGATATTGTCTTGGAAGCGCGCCACTTTGCGGATTTCTTTTGAAACCTGATCAGCCAATTCGCGAGTTGGACACATAACCAATGCTTGTACGCCAAAAAAGCGAGGATTAATTTTCAGCAACAATCCAATCGCAAAGGCTAAGGTTTTACCACTGCCGGTTTGCGCCTGAGCAAGAATGTCCTTACCGTCCATAATGGCAGGTAAACTGTGTTCTTGAATCGGGGTGAAGCGTTGAAACCCCATGTCAGAAAGTAGACTGATGAGCTTTTTGGGAAGAGCTTTGGGAAGGTTAAATTGAGCTTGAGTCACAGAAGGCCTGTCTTATTAAATGAGATTGCGCCAGAGAATAGCAGAAAAATCGTTTGAATGCCTTTTGCTAGCAGATATCCCGTGTTCGTTCTAAACTTTTTTAGTAAAGTTGATGGCGTATGGATAACTCAATCGTTAAGCCTTCATGATTCCTATACTAAGAAACTTTAGATATTTTATAAGAACAAGGTACTAATGACTTTTATGCTCGTTTTTCTAATGTATAACATGGCCTTTTAGATGAAGACATTTTTGTATAAATATTCCTCTTTTGTCGTTTTTGGAACGACTTTGTTGTTTGCGGTTGTGTGCAGTTTCTCTTTGTATCTTTATGAACTTCATCATGTTCAGCAAAATAACCATTGGTTTAAGATGCTCATGTCTTCTACTGCCCAAGCGGAGGTATTGAATAGTTTGTCGGTGAATTGGTTATTCGTTTTTAGCCCAATCTTTATTTTGACCCCTCTGAGTATTTTGCTGGCGCTGTTAACGCATTACTTGATCCAGTTGCAGGCCAGCAAATTGGAGGCCATTAATGAGTATTTGGAAATGGATCCACTCACTGGTTTAATGAGCCGCTACAAAATTCAGCAAGTGTTAGCTGAACACCTATCACAGAACAAACAAGACCCTCAATGGTTGGCCATTATGGTGCTGGATTTGGATCACTTCAAAACCATTAACGAAGCGTTTGGCCATCAAGTGGGGGACAAACTTTTAGCAAAAGTAGCACAAAGGCTAGCTGCGGTGTTTCCTGATCAGGCTGAGATTGGCTATTTTGGTGGTGACGTTTTTTTGGTGATTTTGCCAGTGTCAGACTATTGGCCTGCGTCATATTTGGATGATGTGGCCAAACAAGCCATTAATCAAATCAGCCAAAGTTATTTTGTGGACGATCTGACACTGAACATAGGTTGTTCTATTGGTATTGTCACTTGCCCGGAATTTGGCAGTGACCCCATGACTTTGATTAAAAACGCTGACATGGCGGTTTATGAAGCCAAGCGCTCTGGTCGCGCTACTTACCATTATTATAATCAAGCAATGGGACAACGTTTTGTGCGCAATGTACAAATTGAAACCCACTTACGTAAAGCCATAGCAGACGACCTTCTGGAAATGCAATTTCAGCCCAAGGTGGATATTAAGACGCAACAATGTATTGGTATGGAAGCATTATTGCGCTGGGATGATGAAGAGTTAGGTCAGGTGTCACCTGCCGAGTTTGTACCCATAGCGGAACAGTCGGGTATCATTCTGCCTTTAGGGGAGTGGGTGTTTGAACAGACCTTGCGCCATATTGTTGAATGGCAAAAGCAAGGTATTAAGGTGCCACCCATTGCCATTAATTGTTCCGCGGAACAGTTAAAGCGCAGTGACTTTTTGCCTAATTTAAAAACCCTATTAGAACTTTACCAAGTAGACCCAAGGTTGATAGAAGTAGAAGTCACCGAGTCCATTCTGATTGAGGATGCAGAAACTTGTGCTGAGCTATTAAAAGAAATTAGCCAATTGGGCATTAAATTAGCGATAGACGATTTTGGCACAGGCTATTCAAGTTTGAGCTATTTGAAAGATTTGCCGATCGACTCGGTTAAAATCGACCAAGTGTTTATTCGCGACATTACTCAGGACAAAAATCATCAAGCCTTGACCAAAGCCATTATTAATCTTGGCCATGACTTAGGTCTTAAGGTGATTGCGGAGGGCATAAGTAACGACCAGCAATTAGCCATGCTAAGAGACATGCAGTGTGATGTGGGGCAGGGCTACTTATTCAGTAAAGCACTGGCTGCCAAGTCCATGGGCAGCGATCCTATGATTCAAGCCTTGAGTCAAAATGAAGCGAGCGATTTATAAGGGTGAGAACTTTACTCTGGTTTCAAAGTGGCATTGCGTGCCACTTGTATCTTTAGTGCTTCCCAAAATTGGACGAGATTGGGGTTTTGATTGAACTTTGAGCGATACAAACGTATTTCCAAAGGAATGTGCCAATTGTCTTCACCCGCTTGAACCACCTTGCCGTAATTCACCGTGTCTAACATGAGACGTTGTGGAATCCAGCCAATACCATAACCTTCTTTGACCATGGCTTTGATGCTTACCGAGTGATAATTCTCTGCCAAGGTTTGCAATTGGGGAATGTCTCTTTGTCGCTGTAGATGATGATGAATCACCGGCTGCAAGAAAGAGTTTTCATAGTAGCCTATGTAAGGCAGTGGCTTACGTTTTGCGCCCGGTAGGGCAAATTTGGTGTCGCCATTTTGATCGGTAGCACTGTAAGGGACTAGGGTTTCTTTGGCGATGACGATGTGCTCGTATTGTTCGTCATCCAAGGTGCGAATGAAATTAATAGCAGGGTGCCAATAACACATCATGATGTCGGCTTGTTGGTTGACCAAGGCATTAACAAAATCATTGCCCAACCAAGAGCTGGATTTCATGTTGATGTCTAGCTCCATGCCTATTTGCTCACAGAAAGGCTCAATCATTTCTTTGTAGAAACTCAAAAACAGGGTTTGTGTGGTAACAAAGCGCACTTGAGACTCTTCCTGCTTGCGAATTTCCTGACAGCGCTCTTTGGTGTCACGGATCTGTCGTGTAATCAATTCTGCCGTTTGCAAAAATACCTCACCCGCCGGTGTCAGCGACAAAGGCAGAGTATTACGGTCGATCAAGGTGACGCGCATTTCTTCTTCGAGCAATTTAATGCGTCGACTAAAGGTTGGCTGAGTGACGTTTTGCTCGTCAGCAGCACGGGAGAAATGGCGGGTTTTTGCCAGTGCAATGAAGTCTTCAAGCCATCTTATTTCCATGCGCTGCCTCCTCTTTCAAGAGGCGATAAGAAGCGACTCATAAGCGTCCCTCCTCAATACCGTGACAGGCGACACTGCTGCCATCCTTTTGCAAGGTCATTACGGGCGTTTCTTTGTAGCAACGCGGGTTAGCATACGGACAACGTGCTTGAAACACACAACCAATAGGTTTTTCGGTAGGTGTTGGCACTTCCCCGATCAGACGAATCGGCTCAGCGGCATTGGAATCCAAACGTGGAATGGCAGATAGCAAGGCTTGGGTATAAGGGTGTTTTGGCACGCTAAACAGTGTGTGTGTGGCGGCCAACTCACAAATACTGCCAAGATACATCACGGCAACACGATTGGCGAAATGCTCAACCACCGCAAGATCATGGGTAATAAACAGATAGCTAAGATTATGCTCTTGCTGTTTATCCATCATCAAATTCAATACTTGCGCCTGAACAGATACATCCAACGCGGATAAAGGCTCATCAGCGACAATAAACTGCGGTTCTACCGATAAGGCGCGCGCTAAACTGATGCGTTGACGTTGACCTCCTGAAAACTCATGAGGGTAACGGTCGGAGCTGTTGCCACTGATGCCGACAGACGCCAACAGACTTTCGACTTTTTCGTCCACCTCAAGCCGAGACAATTGCGGGTTATGAAAGGCAATTGGCTCACTTAATGTTTGATAAATTGTCATGCGAGGGTTTAAAGAGGCATAGGGGTTTTGGAAAACCATCTGCATTGCACGCCGAAATAACATGCGTTGACGATTATTGAGATGATCAATGCGCTGATCTTGGAAATGAATTTCACCTGCGGTCGGCTCAGTTAACCCCATAATGCTGCGCGCCAGTGTGGACTTGCCACAGCCGGTTTCACCCACTACACACAAGGTTTCACCTTCATGAATGGTAAGATTGACGCCATTCAGGGCAAAAATTTCATTTTGTTGGTGTTGCCATTTACCATGACGAAGCCGCCAGCGGCTCAGCCAGCTATGTTCGGAGCGAAAGACTTTTTCTAAACCGCTGATTTGGATAAGAGGGCGACTCATCATAGCTCCTCATCCGCAGCAAATTCGCTGAGCATGTCTTCCACCATGAAGCAGGCCACACTGGAAACACCACTGTATATGAAATTCGGTTGCTGGTTGCGGCATTTTTCCGTGGCGTAAGAGCAACGGGGATGGAAAGCGCAACCACTGGGGCGATCGGCCAAAGAAGGCATGCTGCCTTTGATTTGATTGAGTCGTTGGCCTGGCAAGGCCATTTGCGGTAGCGCATTTAACAAGCCTTGAGTATAAGGATGCTGTGGATCATTGATGATTTCTAACGTCGGCCCCTCTTCAACAATTTGTCCTGCGTACATGACGAGGGTGCGTTCTGCGACTTTTGACACCACGCCAAGATCGTGACTGATCAGAATCAGTGCAACCCCATTGTCGCGACAAATCGCCAATAGCAGCTGGAGTATTTCTGCCTGAATGGTGACATCCAGTGCGGTAGTGGGTTCATCGGCAATAATGATGTCAGGATTCAACAAGAGCACAGACGCAATGATGACTCGCTGGCGCATACCGCCCGATAACTCATGTGGGTACTGATCAAAACGTCTTTCAGGCGAAGCGATTTGTACGTGTCGCAGTTTTTCAATGGCGATATTGCGCGCGTCTTTATAGGAAATCTTAGTGTGACTGCGAATGGTTTCCACCAGTTGGTCGCCAATGGTGATTACCGGATTAAGCGTCATCATAGGGTCTTGGAAAATCATTGCGATGCGCTTGCCACGAATTTCTTGCAGCTGACGTAGGTTCTTCTTGGTAATTTCTTTGTTTTCTAGCTTAATGGAGCCCGAATGTATGTAACCTGGCTTACCAATAAGATTGACGATAGCAAACCCCAGAATGGATTTACCCGCTCCCGATTCCCCTACAATGGCAATACGTTCACCGCGTTGCAGAGTAAAGCTGACGTCAACAAGCGCGGCCAGTTCCTGCTTCTTAAAATGAAAATTGACGTTGAGGTGTTCGACACTGAGCAAATTCATAATCAGTCTTTGTAAGCCCTTGGGTTAAGGTGGTCACGTAGCCAATCCCCCAATAAATTCATGGCCAGTATGAGAATGATCAGGGTGATGCTTGGAATTACACAGATCCACCAAGAGCCTGCAAACATATAAGCCACACCTTCAGAAATCAGTGAGCCTAAAGACGGTTCGGTGGAGGGCATTCCCAACCCCAAGAAAGACAGTGCGGCCTCCGCCACAATGGCGTTGGCAATTTGTACGGTAAAAATCACCAGCACCGGCGAAAGGGTATTAGGCAAAATATGACGAAACATGATGCGAGTTTGGCTGATGCCCATAACACGCGCGGCATCCACATATTCTTTTTGCTTTTCGGCCAACACTGAGGCGCGAATGGTACGGGCAAATAGTGGCCATTCGGTGAGGCCAATGACCAGAATCAACACCAGCATGGCCAGTTGTTGATACATGGCGACGCCAAATATAGACTGGAAAATGGCTAAGAAGACGATGGCTACCATCATGTTAGAAAAAGACAATTGAATGTCTGCGCAACGCATCAAGAAGTTATCGACGCGACCGCCTAAGTAGCCGGCAATCAAACCAATGCAAATGCCTATGCTGGCTTGCAAAATCACCGCGCAAACCCCAATGGTAAGGGATAAGCGAGTACCGTAAAGAATCACCGATAACATGTCTCGGCCTTGAGCATCGGTGCCCAATAGAAAACGACCATCTTGACTGATCCAGCTCGGTGCAATCTCAGCGTTAATTAAATCCATAAAAGTTGGGTCGTCTACATCAAAAGGCGCGACCAAAGGGGCGAGTAGGGCCACTATGCAATAGAAGACAAAAATAAACAGTGCCAACATGGCCAATTTGTCGCCCGCAAAACCACTTAGTATATGTCGCCAACGGCTACCAGAGATTGGCGGTGAAACGTCCGATTTAAAAGGTTTCATAATCCGTGACTCGCTAAACGAACGGTTGGGTTGACTAAGCCGTAAATCAAATCGACTAAGGTGTTCATCACCACGAACATGCTGCCAACCACCAGTAGATAAGTCGAAATCAAGGGGGTGTCGACGCGACTCACTGCGTCCATGAACAAAAAGCCCATGCCAGGCCATTGGAAAATGGTTTCCGTCAGAATGGTATAGGCCACCAGTGTACCCGCTTGAATACCGCCAATGGTAATGATGGGCAGCATGGTATTTTTAAGCGCATGGAATAAATAAATACGCGGCGCAGACAGACCTTTAGACCAAGCAAATCGAATGTATTCGGATTGCAATACCTCACTCATTTCTGAGCGAATAAGGCGCACAAAAATAGGAATCAAGGCAATGGCTAAGGACAAACTGGGTAACAACAAATGGTTCAAACCATCTTTGGTGAAGAGGCCGCTTTCCCAAATACCAAACAGCATAATGGTTTCCCCGCGGCCGAAGCTAGGGGCCAGATTCCACTGAATAGAAAACAAATAGACCATGAAGATGGCAATGATAAAGATAGGAATCGACAGACCAATCGAGCTGATGATCATGATCAAGCGCGAAATCATGTGTTTGGGTTTGATCGCCGTGATAATACCAAATGGCGTAGCGATCAAGATGACCAGCAAAATGGCGCATAAAGCCAACTCCACGGTGGCCGGCACTTTTTGCAGAATCACATCCAAGGTGGGTTCTTTATAATAGTATGAGGTGCCGAAATCACCAGACAGGGCGTTCTTAGCAAATCTGGCGTATTGCACCAAAAAACCATCGTTAAGCCCCAGCTCTTCCCGCAGTTGTTCTCGAACTTCCGGGGCGACCGTCATACCCACCATCTGGCGAACAGGATCGCCCAGCTTGTCCTGAATGGCAAAGCTGATGAGACTGATGACGATTAACACAAAACAAGCTTGGATGAGACGTCGTATTAAAAACTCTATCATCCGACTATCCCTTTGTGCATCGGCTAATTAACCATATCCAGCAAACTGCAAAGGATGGCGCATTATTGTTCAATGAATAAATCTCCGATATAGGGATGGTTGCGATCATTAACTATGTCTTTGATTTTGACTTTATCTTTGGCTGCCCAAGTTAAGTATTGCCAATACAAGGGTACTAAGGCCGCATCCTGATACAAGGTTCGCTCAATACCTTGCAATAAACGCAGACGTCTTTCGGGGTTCAGCTCCTGATTGGCTTGGCGAATATCATTAGTAATGCTTGGGTTACAGTATTCGCTGGCATTATAAGCGCCAAGGCCAGTTTGCGCATCCTGACAAGCGATAATAAATTCAAACAAATTATTAGAATCCACAGTATCTGATTGCCACCCCAGCATCATAATGTCGGCACTTCGGTCGTCAAATTCTTTGAAGTATTGAGCCTTCGGTAAGGTTTTAAGATCCACCTTGATGTTAATCTTAGCCAGCATTGCCGCCACTGCCTGAGCCACTTTTTCATCATTGGTGTAGCGATTGTTTGGCGCCATCATGCTGACGCGGAAACCTTGCTCGTAACCGGCTTGCTGCATCAGTTGTTTGGCTTTAGCTAGATCGTATTCTGGTACTAGGTCTGCTACATGGCCAAGAAAACGATTTGGACTGAGCTGGCCTGCCGGTGCAGCATAACCACGTAGAATTTTCTCAACAATAAGATTTTGATTGATGGCCAGATTAATGGCTTTTCGTACTCGAATGTCCTGAAATTCTTTACGTCTTTGCTGATTCAAATGCAGTAACAGAATGCGTGTACTGGGCATGGTAACCAGTTGAATGCCTGCGGTGTTTTGGGTGCGTTTAATGTCGATGGGTGAAATAGGGAAAATGAAATCCACATCGCCAGATAAGAGGGCGGCAAGACGCGTCGCATCTGTGTGAATGGGGGTGAAGATGAGTTCATCTACATTGCCCGGAGAGTCGGTATCCCAATAATTTGGGTTGCGTTTAAACTCAAGGCGAGAGCCCAGTTCGCGTTTCTCCAATATAAAAGGCCCCGTCCCAGATACATGACGAGAGGCAAAGGTGTCACCGTATTTGACTATCTCATCTTTGCCTTGATAGAAGCGTCTGTCCATTGGGAAAACATAAGTCATGATGTTGAGTACTAAGGGGTTGGGTTTAGCGCCATGTACATCAAGGGTAAAATCGTCCACCACAGTCACAGATTCGATGGTGTCAAACATGGCCCGAAAATCGACAGAACGCTTTAGGCGGTTAATGGTATAAGCGACATCCTTTGCAGTGAAGGGATTGCCCGTATGAAAACGCACATTTTTACGTAACAAGAAACGCGTGGTGGTTGGGCTGACTTGTTGCCACTGGGTTGCCAATCTGGGCTCAAAGCTGCCGTCTTGACGCCATCTTAATAATGGATCGAAAGCCAGATGGGAAAACTGCAATGTGCCTTCAGACAATTGTTCATGAGGATCCAGCGAAATCGGATCGGCATCAAACGCCATCCTTAATGTCACAGACATAGCTTGGCTGCTGAAGAGCAAACTCAGACAGCAGGCTAATATAAGCTTAACATTCATTTTTATGACTTCCCTTTTGTAATGCTTCGCACTCTATCCTTGAAAGAAGAGGAGCGTATCGATTTTTCTACCTTCTTTCTGGTGTCGTATTTGTAGGGTTTATTTTTCATTTTTTGACCATATAGACAATATGGGTATTCTGACAAACTTGTCATAAAAAAGACAGGTTGCGAATAGTACATGACGTATTTAGATCATTTTCCCAGCATGGAATGACATTGCATGAATTACTTTGCTCATTTACACATTGCCAGCTTGACCCAAACCTCCTGGGCGGGAAATTTATTGGGGGATTTTCCAGTGCAGGCGGCGGACCTAGAGGAAGATTTACTTGAGGGTTGGCGTTTGCATCAGGCGGTCGATGTGTGGGTCGATGATCATCAGGCCAGTCAGACCTTTCGAGCTTTGCCAAGGCAAGGCCGCAGACGTTTTGCTGGCATAGTGCAAGACATTGCCATGGATTATTGGTTAATACGCCACTGGTCTGACTACAGCGACGAAGCGTTGAGCGATTTTTGTCAGCGCGCGGTAAGTGGATTGGCTGAGGATAAAGCCCGTTGTCCTGCAAGGTTGCAAGATATGATTCAGTCCTTACAAGAAACCAATTGGTTGGCCAATTTAGGCCGCCAAGAAGGGGTCGAGAAAGCCATTTATTCCATTATGCGTCGCTGGCGACATGGCCATCATTTGCAGGCTTTCGTGGACGAGTTGCCTAATGTGCTGGCACAAGCGGAGCAGCCTTTCTTACAGCTCTATCCTGAGCTATTGATCTTTATTGAAGAATATAAAAAGGCTGAGGAATATAAAAAAGCCGAGGTCATCACACGCATAACCTCGGCAGAATGAGCCGCAGTGGCTCGATCGAGAGAACAGTCAAACCCAATCCATCTCAGTTGCAGAAGTCTGAATGAGTGTGGATTCGACGTGTTTAGTATAGAAGCAAGCACAGGTTTACTGTGTTGATCTAAATCAGTTCGTGATGCCTTTTTAAGGAATCTTGTCACCGAAAAAGATTATATGAGGAATCAGTAACTTAGTTGCCATGCTTGTGCTAGAATCCGCAGCCAGCAAGCAACACAAAGTAAAATGGGGGAAATAGGGTGGGCGTTCAGTGGTATCCCGGACACATGAACAAGGCGCGTCGTGAAATCGAAGACGTGATGACACAGGTTGATATCGTCATCGAAGTGTTGGATGCGCGTATTCCAGATTCCAGTCAAAACCCTATGCTTAATACCTTACGCGGTGATGTACCAGTCTTGCGTTTGCTCAATAAAAAAGACCTAGCAGATAAAATACGCTTAGACTTATGGTTGGATCATTGGCGTGGTAATGACGATATTTTGGCGCATCCTTTTTCCACTTTAGAAAAAAGTGACGTGGCGAAAATAAGCCAATGGGTTGCGCAAATGGTGCCGCATCGAGGTTCGGCGGAAAAGCCCATTCGCGCCATGATCGCAGGCATCCCAAATGTGGGTAAATCCAGTTTAATGAATGCCTTGCTAGGTCGACGCGTCGCCAAAGTTGGTGATGAACCTGCGGTGACTAAAGCCCAGCAAAAATTGAAAGTAAAAGAAGGTTTTCAACTGTTAGACACGCCAGGCATTTTGTGGCCTAAAATTGAAAACCCAGACGCCAGTTACCGTTTGGCCGTAACGGGTGCCGTGCGTGATACTGCCATTGATTATGAAGACGTGGCCTTGGCCGGTCTGACGTTTTTTATTGCCCATTATGTCGAGGCGCTAACCACACGTTATAAGCTCAAAGAAGCGCCAAGCGACCCGTTTGAAACCTTAAAAATTATTGGTTCAAAACGCGGCGCATTGCGATCTGGTGGCAAGGTCGATATGCACAAAGCAGCGGAAGTGTTTCTAAACGACGTACGTACTGGTGCCATTGGTCCTTATGTTATGGAAACGCCAGACATGATCGCTGCAGAAGAGTTATTGGTGGAAGAAGCCAAAGCCAAGAAAGAAGCGGAACGCCAAGCGCGTTTGGCCGCCGCTGTGCCTCAGCGCCAGCAAGCCAGCAATCAAGAATACCGTAGACAACAGCAAGACAAAGAGTGAGGTTTAAGGCCATGGATTATGAAATCGCCTTTGATCAAGAAGAAAACCAATATCGTATCTATACAGGTTACGAGTTTGCTGCCATTGGTGAATGGGTGAGTGAATATGTGCGCGAACTGGAAATGATGCAGCGAGTTCTGATGGCCGCTCGCTTGGCGGAGACAGAAAAGGAAAGCACAGAATTTGCTCATGGTCCTTTTCGTGTACTGATCAGTGAAGAAGGTGTCCATGTGGCCAGACAAGTGGACTTAAACGCAGCAGAAGAAGAAATCAAAGCCATGTTTGATTCGCAAGACAGTTTCTACCAAACCTCAACGGATGGCATTCAAGCTGAGTGCGGTTTAGAAGACTTGGTAGAAATGATTGAAAACTGGCATGACCTGTTGCAATAGTTGTTCCGTAAGCTGGCTAGGTTTACACTATTAGGTATTTGAATTTTACGTATTTTTAGGGAGCCGATATGCTCATTGAGTTGGAAAAAGCACGTACTCGAAAAAATGTAGTGCGCATTTTTCGTGAAGAACTGGATGGCCCAGACAGCTGGTCAGATGGTTTTGTCGTGGATGCCAATGAAGAAATGGTTTTGCTCCAACTGGTAGATGACAGTGTGCGTCTTAATGGTTATCAAATCTTGTTTCTAGAAGACATTAGTGACTTCGCTCATCCGGCCCCTTTTAATGACTTTCAAAAACGCGTCTTAACGCTTCGTGAAGAAGAAGTGATGGACCCTGAGGTGGATTTAGAGGATTTGGCGGTCTTGCTGATGGACATCAGTGAAGAATTCGGCTTGGTTACCTTGCACCGAGAAGAAGTAGAACCGGACAGCTGTGAAATTGGTCGCGTCATACGTGCCGATGCTGTGACGTATGAGTTGGAAGAAATTGGTTCCGATGCGCGTTGGTTTGACGATACCTTTGAATACGATTTATACGACATTACTCGTATTGAATTTGGTGGGGTTTATGAAGAAGCTTTGCTCATGGCAAATGATGACATGGGGGAAGATTCCTATGAGCTGACTTCGGATTATGTGGACGATTACCCAGATAAAAATTAAGCGCTTAAAAAGTGAAAAAGTCTCTAAGAAGCGCCAGAAATGGCGTTTTTTTATGAGCTTTGCCATTCGTTATCTTCCCGAATAGGGTGAGTTTAGGGTATGACCGTTGGAGTGGTATTTAAGTGGCAGCAATAAAAAGGATTGAAACTATGTCTCGTTGGGTTATGGTGTTATTGAGTCTGATTGCGGTGTCCGGCTGTGCAGCTTACGCCGCAAAACAATTGGATTCAGTGTTTGGTTCTGCCAGCCCAGAAAATCGTCATCAAGAGATTTCATTAGAAGAGGCAAATTTTTATAACGAGCAAGTCAAACCCATTCTCGATTCTCGCTGTGTCTCTTGCCATGCGTGCTACGATGCTCCTTGTCAGCTGAAATTAACGGCTTCTGCTGGCATTGAACGAGGAGGCTCCAAAGACCTCGTCTACGATGGTACCCGTTTGCTTGCGGCCACACCTTCACGCTTATTTATAGATGGTAAAACTACAGAAGAATGGCGTAAGAAAGGCTTTCACCCGGTGTTGAATGAACGCGGTCAATCACCTGCCGCCAATTTAGAAGGCAGTTTGTTGTATCGTGCGATTGCCTTACGTCAGCAACAAGGGGATTTTAAGCAAGCCGTATTGGGGGATGAGTACGACTTTTCCTTGGCCCGTGATCAACAGTGCGTAAGCATTGAAGAATACGGTCAATTTGAACAGGATTACCCAAATTGGGGCATGCCCTATGGCTTACCGCAATTGACCGACGCCGAATACGGTGTACTGACCCGCTGGCTGGTAAATGGTGGAAAAATGCCAGCGCCAGCCCCTTTAACACAAGCCTTACAGCAGCAAGTTGATCTGTGGGAAAGTCGTTTCAATGGCGACAGTTTGAAAGATCAGCTGGTGGCACGATATATCTACGAGCACTTGTATCTGTATTCCATGTATTTAGACGGGGGTGAGGCTTTCCGCTTCCGTTTAGTCCGTTCCAGCACGCCACCGGGTGAGCCAATCGATCGTATTGCCACACGTCGTCCTTATGATGACCCCGGCGTGGACAGAGTGTATTACCGCTTGTGGGCTGACCCGGAAGTGAAGGTACAGAAAAATCACATTCCTATGCGCTTGGATGACGCTCGCTATCAGCGCTGGCAATCTTTCTTCTATGGAACTGAATATCAGGTTACGGCTTTACCAAGTTATGAGCCTGAAGTGGCCACCAATCCTTTCATGGCGTTCCGCGAAATTCCGCCATACGCTCGTTATCGTTTCTTGCTTGACCATGCCCAGAAGACCATCATGGCCTTTATTAAAGGGCCGGTGTGTCGCGGACAAGTGGCGGTCAATGTGATCAATGAGCAATTTTGGGTGTATTTTCTAGACCCTGAAATCGCCTACAACAATACCTCGGCAGACTTCCTTGAAAGTCAGGTGAAAGACTTGGAAATGCCTGCAGTGGAATCCAGTAATACCTTGTCGATTGCGTCTTGGGTCATGTTCTCCGATCAACAAAAGTCGTATTTATCGGCCAAAGCCAAATTGATGCAAAAGGAATTTAGCCAGCGCATTGCTTTGGATTTAGATTTGATTTGGGATGGCGACGGTAATAATCAGAATGCAGCGTTAACCATTTTCCGCCACTTTGATAACGCCTCAGTGGTGCGAGGTATGGTAGGTCAGCACCCCAAAACCGCTTGGGTAATTGACTATCCATTATTAGAGCGCATTCATTATCTGCTGGTGGCAGGGTTTGATGTCTATGGCAATGTGGGCCATCAGCTAGTGACGCGACTTTACATGGACTTCTTGCGCATGGAAGGGGAAATGAACTTCCTTATGCTATTGCCCAAAGAAGACAGAGAACGCATTCGCCAGTATTGGTATCGTGATGCCAACCAGATCATCAAAAATTATATTTTCAGTGATTACATCAAGGTAGGGGTGCAATCTGCCATCCATTACAGCCGTTCAGATCGTCAAGCGGAATTGTATGAGATGCTGCGCAGTAAGTTAGCGGCGATTCTTGATCATGGTTACGATCTACCGCAAAGCAAACTTGCCCAAGAGGATGTCAATGCGCTCTTGTCATTGCAACAAGTGCAGGGCGGTGGCATTCAGTATCTACCCAATGTGGTGACAATATTGGTGACACGCCAAGGGGAACCACTAGAGGTGCTGAGCTTAATTCACAATAAAGCCCACGCCAATATTTCCAGTCTGTTGGATGAAGCCTCAACGCGCTTACCACAAGAAGACGGTGTTACCATAGCCAAAGGTGTGTTGGGGGATTACCCCAATGTGTTTATGCAAGTGGAAGAGTCGGAATTGCAGAATTGGGTGAAACAAATTGCCTCACTGAAAACTCGACAAGATTATGTTGAATTGTTGAATGCCTTTGGTATTCGTCGTACTCACCCGAATTTCTGGCAAGTAAGTGATGCCATTGCTCGTCTGAATAAACAAGATAGACCCAGAGAAAGTGGCATTTTGGACTTCAACCGTCTGGAAAATCGCTAAAGTCAACATTGCCATTAGCAAAACGTTTCACGATTTGCTGCATGATTGGTGACTTGTAACGGTCACTTATCATGCCAATTATAAGACCTATCTTGAACGACTATTTGATATATAGGCTGCACAGCGAATAGAGTGAACAAACGTGTTGTGCGGCTTTATCAGACACAATTGGTAGCCTAGTATGATTCCATTTTCTATTTTAGATTTAGCCCCTGTGGCAGAAGGGCATTCTGTTGCAGACTCCTTAACAATGAGCGTCAAGATGGCGCAAACCGCCGAAGCCTTGGGTTACAAGCGCTTTTGGTTGGCGGAACACCACGGCATGGCTGGTGTTGCCAGTTCGGCTACCTCCGTGGTCTTGTCGCACCTTGGCGCGCACACAAAAGACATTCGTCTTGGTTCCGGTGGCGTCATGTTGCCAAACCATTCGCCTTTGGTGATTGCCGAACAATTTGGCACCTTAGCCGAACTTTATCCGCAACGTATCGATTTAGGGTTAGGCAGAGCGCCTGGTACCGACATGATGACGGCGCGCGCTTTGCGCCGTAACATGGATGCGGGCGTGGATTCCTATCCTGATGATGTACGAGAGCTACAAGGCTATTTGAGTGACCAAGAGAAGGGCATTCGTGCTGTACCAGGCTTTGGCACACAGGTGCCTATCTGGATGCTGGGTTCCAGCTTGTACAGTGCTCAAGTGGCGGCGCAATTTGGCTTGCCATACTCCTTTGCTTCCCATTTCGCACCTGATCAATTGCACCAAGCCTTAACCATCTATCGACGTCATTTTAAAGCCGCTAAAGAGGGCGATCAGCCTTATGCTATGGCGGGTGTCATGGCGGTGGTGGCCGACACAGATGAAGAAGCACAATACCTGTTCACCTCAGCGCAGCAGCAATTTGTCAATTTGCGCCGTGACCGCAATCGTCCTTTCCCACGGCCAGTGGATTCCATGGAAGGCATTTGGTCCACCAGTGAAAAACACATGGTGGAACACATGCTGCAATACGCCGTGGTAGGGTCAAAAGCCTCAGTAGCCTTTCAATTAGAGCGCTTCATAGAAGCTACAGGCATAGATGAACTCATCATCTCCATGCCGATTCATGATGCCGACGCGAGATTAAAATCACTGAATTTGATGGCGGAAGTGAGAGACGAGATGGTGGGGTAGAAAGGTTAACTCTATGATTTGAGGCGCAGACTCAGAGTTATCGTTTGGCTCATGTGTTTGTGTCTTAGCGGCAGAAAATAGTGGATTGAGCGCTTAAGTCGCTAGCTGCGTTCATTCCAATAGCCTGGTTTTTGGTGGTTGTGCATTATAGCCACAACACTAATTTCTCTGTTTTCTATAATCTTATAGATAATGGAATATGGAAATCTACTCAATACAAAACGCCGATGAGTTTGCCCCATTTTTGCTCATGCTTTTGGTAAAGAGCGAATTGAATCAATGGCTTCCTTAATCTCTTGAGTGAACTCATGTCCCAACCCAAATGATTACTCTTGATACCAAGTAAATGACTCTGTGATTTCCTTTTTGACTTCAGGGTGAAATGAAACAGACAGCATCTATTAATTAAGATCCTTTTCTATTTCTTCCCAACTAATGTTTTTTACTGCGCCAGATTCTAGTTCTGCACTGTGAGCTTCAGCAATTTTGATCCACTCTGATTCCACATCACTGTCTATTTTGGCATCCATCGCTGTTAAAAGGCAGTGGGCAGCAAGAGCTTTCTCTTTGGTGTTGAGTTGCTCGATATGTTCGAGCATGACTTTTAATGCATCAGACATAAAATAACTCCGAGTGACTATGACTTGATATTACCACTAAAAAAGATATGTGAAACCTTGTATTAACAGATGACGGTTAATGAGTTTCATAAAAGGTAATCATGAAGATGAGCTAGATAACTGATCTAATGGTGGCTGCGGTTTTTGTGGCAGGAGTGATTTAAATGCGCTTGTTAACCATTCATTTCCCCGTTTATTGCTATTATCTAAAGTCATCAACTCCGTCTATAGATGCATATAAGCAACGGAAAAGCTGTCCAGCTTGATGACCTTGTTAGGAAATTTAGACTTATCTTTTAAAATTTCTTTTTAAACCTAATATGTACCGAGCTTACTTTATCTTCAATCTCAATATTTAGGTCAGCTTGTTTAATATTGAGAACCGATTGTGTTTTATTGTTGGTTAACTTAATGTTTAAGTTACCTTTATAGTCTAAGGTTACATTATGTATGGTCAATTTCTTGGGTATTTTGTATTTTTTTCTTTTGTCTTGATCGCCCGTAAAGTCAAATAAAACTTCGTCACCTTCAGTTGAACTAAAATCCATCACGGTATCAAAAGAAGAAGAATCATCTAGTTTAACTACAAAAATATCAGCTCCGGTGCCACCATAGAGGAAATCATTCCCTCCACCGCCTCGTAATATATCGTTTCCCGCGCCACCAAGAATTTCATCACTGTCAGGACTACCAATAATATGATCATCACGTGCAGTCCCATGAATGGTATTTCTACTATCTGCGTAGATAACAAAAGGATAAACAGCAAGTATTAATATTAATGCGATGATTTTCATACAATGCCTAACGCCCAAAGCAGCGGCGCGCGTTAGCGCGTCCAGCCCGCAGGGCGATGCTGCCTTTGCTTGTTAGGCTAAGCATTTAGATGGTTGCCAACGATATTTCTGACGCTAACAATCATTTGCTCCACGTCAGTGGTGGAAAATTCGTTATAGTTTCCGTGTGCTGCACTATTTCGGATACCAGCGAGAGCAGTAATTTGTTTTTGAACAAGTTTATTGTAAATACCTTTTTTTGCTAAATCAGAGTTCATCTTATCGAGCTTTCCAGTATCTATGGACTCTGAAAGACACACGCTTCTTATTGAAGTCTCTAAGACTACTCCAGCAACAACAGCCGCAGGGCCATAGTAACCGCACTCTAGTAGCTCTTGGGCTTGCTCCAATTCATCATCAAAAACCTCAGCTTGGACGATAGTTTTATATGATGATAAATACCCGCCTTCAAAATCTTCCTTTGCAGCTAAGAATACGGCTTTCTGTGATTTGAACCGGCCACTATTTCCTGACATGGATGTTCTACTTTCAGGTTTTTCGAACTCCTTATAGTGCTCGGATTCTATTCCACACACTTTTACCAATAGACTTTTGACTTTTACTACCCATTCTAGATAGAGCTCAGAATTAACATTTGTGCTAGATCCATAGTTAGAGTGTGATGTTCTGCATGAATCCTCGACAGCTCTCATCTGCTTCTCAAGTTCAATAAATCTTTGTCCAAGTTTATTTTGCAAGAATATTATCTCCGATATCGATAGAGCCTAACGCCCAAAGCAGCGTCGCGCGTTAGCGCGTCCAGCCCGCAGGGCGATGCTGCCTTTGCTTGTTATGAGTTTCGCCACTGTTCTATGCGCTCTCTGGAGATTTGTGCTGCTTCCTCGCTAAACAAACTGGGGTAGCGAAGAATTACATTTTCAAACGCATAGTCTTCAAGACCCATTTCGACGAGAGCGGTATAGCCTTGAGTTTCAGTTGGGCGGTTTACTGCTCGCTCTATAGCGCCAATAATTCCGTGGCGAGTTATCATTTGCCAGGTACGACCAGCGCGAGTTTTCTTTCCATTTTTCGTACTCAATACTTCTTCGTATGCGTATACAGCTTCAAGTGCCTCTCGCTCAGCTTCAGTTTCTGCACCATATGCCTCAGCTCGAAGTTGAACAGCACGCTCCCTCGCTTCTTGGGCCAAATCTTCTCTACCACGCTCGATACAGTTTTTGGCAAAAATCTCACACTTTTCAGGTGTATCTATTTTCTTAATTCTATCGTCCATTTATACACTCGATGCTGATTGACTCATAACATTTTTAATAGTGCGCATGAGCGTTTAGACAACTTAAAGACTTTATCAATAACTTTATAAGTAGCTGAAAATTAATGCTTTAATAAACCTATTAACAAAATTCAAATCTGGAAAAACGAGCATGCGCGTTTACACATTTATCCACAGCACGTTATTTCTGCTGTAGATATTCTTATCCATTGATACTAAAAGACTTTTTATTTTTCCGCCAGCGCAAACGCGCAACACTGCGATTATTTTTTAGACAAAACGAGCCAATCATTGTCAATCTCAAAAATAAACTGTATGGATATGCTGGTTTTTGGTGATTCTTTACAGGGTATGTCTGATGGTTTTGTACTGGTCAGCTCTATAAATTGTTGATGACGAGTTCACTTGGGGTCGCTATACCCCATCCTAGCTTTTTCTTTTAAAAGGTAATGGGAAGGAACATGAGATTTCATCAGGTGTGAAAGGCTTTTAAACGTAAAAAGAGGTAATGAGCTTCATGAGGTAATCCTCGACACGCTTTTTAATGCAGTAATGGAATGTGCGAAAGGGTTAAAGCGTCTTTTTGCTTAATTTTTGAAATGAAAGTTTTGTGGCGCTAGACAAAAGTTACCCGCCTAGCAGGGCGGAAAAAAGCTCCCCAACCAAAGGCAATCAGAGGAAATCCAGAATAGCCTAAGGAACAGTGGTTTTGTTTGATGGCACTTCACTTATCAGACCTACGTTTCGTTGTTGACGGTGAGCTGATTTGAGGCTGCTGGACTAACCCCACCCTAGCCCTCCCCTTGAAAGACATAAGGGGAGGGAACATGAGAGTTCATCAAGTGTGAAAGGCTTTTAAACGTAAAAAGAGGCAATGAGCCTGTCAGCAAAAAATGCTCGACACGTTCCTGAATGTGCGAAAGGA